>CAJCIN010000254.1 GCA_903970385.1 Rhodospirillales bacterium
TCTTCGAAGTGCGTGTACAGGAAGTTTTCCGCGTGGTGCGCGAGGCACCACTTCGCGAGGATCGACCCGCCGCGCGATACGATGCCCGTGACGCGCTTCGCCGTCATCGGGATGTAGCGCAGCAACACGCCCGCGTGGATCGTGAAGTAGTCGACGCCCTGTTCGGCCTGTTCGATCAGCGTGTCGCGGTAGAGTTCCCACGTGAGCTCTTCCGCTTTACCGTTGACCTTTTCGAGCGCCTGATAGATCGGCACCGTACCGATCGGCACCGCCGCGTTGCGCATGATCCACTCGCGCGTCTCGTGGATGTTCTTGCCCGTCGAGAGATCCATGACCGTATCGGCGCCCCAGCGCGTCGACCACGTCATCTTCTCGACTTCTTCTTCGATCGACGACGCGACCGCGGAATTGCCGATGTTCGCGTTGATCTTCACGAGGAAGTTGCGGCCGATGATCGAGGGCTCGAGCTCGGGATGGTTGACGTTCATCGGGAGCACGGCACGGCCGCGCGCGATCTCGTCGCGCACGAACTCGGGCGCGACGCCTTCGCGGATCGCGACGAACTCCATCTCGGGCGTGACGTCGCCGCGTCGCGCGTAGTGCATCTGCGTGACGTTCGCGCCGGCCTTCGCACGGCGCGGTTTGCGGCCACGGGCGAAACGGATCGCTTCGAGCTCCGGCATCGCCTCGCGACCCAAACGGTAGAGCGACGTCGCACGCTCGAGCTCGACCGTGTCGTCGCGGCGTTCGATCCATTCGGACCGGATCGGCGCGAGCCCGCGCCGCACGTCCGTAACGACGTCCGGATCGGTGTAGGGCCCGCTCGTGTCGTAGACGACGTGCGTCCCGCCGTTCGTCAGCGCGATCTCGCGCATCGGAACGCGGATCGTCGGATCGCTCCCGACGGCGTACGTCTTCCTCGCACGTCCCTTTTCGAGTCCGTCGACGGTCGCGGCCATAGAATACTCCCGTTCCGTCGCGACCGCTCTCCCTACGCCGGAATGACCCGGATCAGGTTCGGCGGTCGGCGACAACATCGCCCTCTCAGCTCGTCGTGCGAGCTCCCGCGAGGATATCGGAAGCTTACGGTGCCGGGCTCCGGGTGTCAACCGACGTGGGACTTCTTCGGAGCATCCCTAAGGATAGGGCGTGCCCGCGCTCCGACTCCTCGCCGCACAGCTCGCGATCGGAGCCGCCGCGATCTTCGCGCGCTACGCGCTCCTCGGCGCGGGACCGGTCGCCGTCTCGGCGCTCCGTCTCGCGATTGCCGCCGTCATCGCGCTCGCCGTCATCGGCAGCCTCGAGCGGCTTCCCCCGAAACGCGAGACCGGTCTCGCGATCGCGGGGATCGCGCTCGCCCTCCATTTCGCCGCATGGATCGGGTCGCTCGCGTACACGTCCGTCGCACTTTCGACGCTGCTCGTGACGACCACGCCGATCTGGACCGAATCGTACGACGCGATTCGAGTGCGCCGGCTGCCGTCGAGAGGGTTCGCCGCGTCGCTCGCACTCGCGCTCGTGGGCGTCGCGCTCGTCGCGTTCGCCCGTCCCGCGGTTCAGGCGCCCGTCGCCGGGCACGTGCCGCTCGGCAACGCGCTCGCGTTGCTCGGCAGCTTCGCGATCGGCGCGTATCTACTGATCGTTCGCGCCGCCGGTGCCGGCATCGGCACGCGCCGCATCGTCGCCCGGACGTACGGCTGGGCGGCGGTCGCCCTCGTCATCGCGACCCTCGCCGTCCATCAAGGGCCGCCGCCGTTCGCGAACGGCGCCGCGTGGGCCGGCATCGTCGCGATGGCGTTCGTCTCGCAAGCGATCGGCCACACCGCGCTCAACGCGGCGCTACGCGACTTCTCGCCGAGCATCGTCGCGCTCACGACGCTGCTCGAACCGGTCGTCGCCGCCGCGCTCGCGGCGGCGATCTTTCACGAAACGCTCTCGTGGCAGGCCGCGATCGGCGGCGGCGCGATCCTCGTCGCGGTCGGGTCGACGTTACGCCGTCATTCGCTGTGAACGGGCATCGCCGCGCGACGCGCGCGGCCCGGCGTCTCGCCGAACAAACTGCGATACGCCGCGATAAAGGCACTCGGCGACGTGTAGCCGGCCGAGAGACCCGCCTCGGTCACGGGTTCGCCGGCCGCGATCGCCGCCGCCGCGACACCGAGCCGCGCGCGCCGCAACCACATGCGCGCCGTCAGCCCCGTCTCGAGCAAAAACATCCGCTCGAAACTTCGTAGCGAACATGCCGCGGTCGACGCCATGTCGGCGATCGCGAGCCGTTCGTCGCGCGCGCGTACGGCGAGGTCGATCGCAGCGCGCAGCCGCGGATCGCGCGGCATCGTCAACGCTACGGCACCGTCCGCGGGCGCGAGCGCGAAGAGTTCGTCGAACGCGACGGCGATGAGCCGCGCGTCGCGCGGCACGTTCGGATCGAGATAGCCCACGAGCGTCGCACGCTCCACGATTTCGCCGAGGACCCGCGACACGGCGACGGGACCGAACGCGCGATCCGGCGCGGCTTCGGCCTCGACGTACGCGATCCGGATCGCACACGCGCCGTGGAGATCGAGCGCATAGCGCGCGCCCGCCGGCAACCAGACCGAGACGTTCGGCGTGACGAATGCGAGGGCGCGATCCGTGCGCAACGTGGCGGAGCCCGAGCGCAGCGTCACGAGTTGCGCCCAGCCGGCGTGATGCGGCGGCGCGAACACCGATGGCCCGACGTTCAGCGCGAACGTGCGTAACGGGCCGTCTCGTCGCTTCGGCGATACAGCTTGACGTGAACGCGCGAGCGTCGCTGCCGGCATATGCGTTACAATCGCCGCATGGTACCGAACGCTCCTCCACACGGCGCGATCGCTCACGTCGCGATCAATGGGGACGACCTCGACCGGTCGCGCACGTTTTACGAACGAATGTTCGGCTGGACGTTCACGCCGTGGGGTCCGCCCGGCTTCTTCCAGATCGCCACACGCGGCACGGCGCAGCCGATCGCCGCATTCCAGCAGCGGCGCGAATTGATCGACGGCCGGAAGACCGTCGGCTTCGAGTGCACCGTCGCCGTCGACGACGTCGCGAAAGCGCTGAAGCTCGGCGCCGAGCTCGGCGGTCGCGTCGTGATGGAGCCCGTCACCATCCCGGGCGTGTGCCACCTCGCGTTCATCGAAGATCCGTCGGGCAACGTGCTCGGGCTCGCGAACTACGCGGTGTAGCATCCCGGTGCGGAGCGGCTGACGGCGCTCCGTTTCGTGAAGAGGCGATGACGCCGCGGCCGCGCTAACTTCCCGCGCATGATCGTTCGTGCATTCGTCATCCTCGCGCTGCTCTCGACGAGCGGCGCGCTCGCGCAGATGCCCGCTCTCCGCGGTGCGGCCGCCCCGAACGGCATCACCGTCACCGGCCGCGGGACGGTCGCCGCGGTTCCGGATCGGGCGCGGATCACCGTGCAGATCTCCGGAGGCGTCACCGCGACGGGTAATGCGACGCTCGACGATGCCGTGAAGGCGTTGATCGACGCGATGCACGACAACGGCGTCGCCGACGCGCACGAAGCGATCCCGATCGGCACTCTCGGCACGCGAAACGTCGTCATCGCCGTCGTCGGCACCGTGGCGAAGCCGACGCGCGACAAGCTCGAAACGATGGCGCGCAACGTGGTCAAAGCGATTCCCGATCGCTACGCGACCGCGTTCGCGAACACGCAGATCCAGACGGCGCTCGTCATCGACGATTGCGATCCGGTCGAAGCGCGGGCGGAACGTGCCGCGTATGCGGATGCGAAAGCGCGCGCCTCTCGCGTCGCGAGCGCGGCCGGCGTGCGGCTCGGCAACGTCGTAGCGATCGGCGACAACCAGACGATTCTCCCGCCGTCGTGCACGACGAAACCCGACGCGACCGAAGCGAATCAGGGCGGCTTCCCGTACTACGTCGGGTACGGACCGGTCGTCGTGCCGATCGGCGTCACCGAAACGGTCCAATTCGCGATCGCCGGTCCGTAGCCGGCGACCGCGATGGATGCGATCTAGTAGCGGGCTCTGCGAAGGACGACCGGCTTGCCGGCGCCGCGCTTCGCGATGAAGGCCTGTTCCTCGGCGAAGCGCTCTCGCAACACGCGGTTCGGCTCCGTGAGCCGATCGCCGACCGTGTGCACGCGCGACGTGTATTCGCCGCTGAGGACGATACGATCGTTCGGGTTCGAGCTCGCGCCCGTCCCGCCGAACGTCAGCGGCATGCGCACGACGCTCGGCGCCGGCAGCGTCTGCTGCTTCGTGACGCCGCCGCCGAACGTTTGCGCCGCGACGGGCGTGCCGAGGAGACCGGTGATTGCCGTCAAGGCGGCGATGCGGATCGCGATCATGATGAGAACATCCCCAGTGACGGATAGACTTTTCCGACGATCGTCGTCGGGTCCGCTCCGAGCTCCACGCAGACGTCGGAGATCTGATTGCGGTAATCGACCGGCACCGTGACGTTGCCGTTGCCGTCGAGCGCGCTCAGGCTGGGGTACGACCCGTAGAGCCCGCCGATGACCGAACCGCCGATGACGAAGCTCACCGTCGCCGTACCGTGATCGGTACCGGCGGTCGAATTGGAATTCGGACGGCGTCCGAAATCGGAGATCGTCATGATGATGAGGTTCTGCGCGATCGTCGGATTCTTGTTCAGCATGTAGTTCCAGAACTGCGAGACGCCTTCGGAGAACTCGCCGAGGATCGGCGCCTGATTCGCGATCTGGTTGCCGTGCGTATCGTAGCCGCCCTGGCTGACCCAGAACGCTTTCGACGAGGAGCCCGCGAGCAGGACGCGCGCGACTTGCTCGAGTTGCGTCTTCACCGGCGAATACGACTGCGTCGTGCTCGGCGGATCGAAGGCGTACTGCGTCGAGTAATCGCCGAGCGGTTCCGACTTGAAGATCGACTGCACGGTGCTGACGTACTCTTCGGTCTCGCTCGCCGTGGCGCGAGCGAACTCGGCCGGCATCGAGGCGAGCGCGTAGTCGTCGTTCGTGTTGAGGCCGTTCAAACGGTTCGTCGAATCGGTTCCGTACGAGCCGGTGTTCGGCGAGAAGTACTGGATGTTGCCGTTCACGACGAGCGGGGCGCCGGTCTTGGCGCGCATGATGATCGGCGAGCTGTTGTTGAGCGCGATCATCGAGGGAAGCGAGCCCTTCTGACCGAGCTGGTCGAACGCGCTCCCTACCCAACCGGTTTCCGTGACGTCGAACGAGTTGATCGTTCCGGACGACCACGCGAACCGAGCCTGCTCGTGATCGGTGTTTCCATACGCGTTCGAGGGCAGACCGACGCCGGCGAGGATCGCGAGCTTACCGGTACCGTAGAGTTGCCGGAGTGCCGTCATGCGCGGGTGCAACGCGTACTCGGTCGCGCCGCTCGCCGCGGTCGATACGTTCGTGTCGAACATCGTCGCTGCGAGATCGGAGGCCGAGAGCGCGATGTTCGAACGGATGTCGTTGTACACGCCGTACTGCGACGACGTCATCGGGACGACGGTGTTGAAGAAGTCGTTACCGCCGTTGAGTTCGACGACGACGATGATCTTGCCGGTCGAAGCGGCCTGCGCTTCGAGCGCACGCATGAACAGCGGCATCGAGAGGCCCATGGCGGTCGCACCGCACAAGAACCGGCGCCGAGAGAACACCATGTTAGTTGACCTCGTATTCGGGCGACGTGAGAACGAGCCAGATCGCTCCCGAGTAACTCTTTGGGTTGCCTTGCAGATAGTTGAGCACGAGCGAGCGCAGTTCGGGCGAGCCGCCGTCGGCGAGCGCGTCCATGAGATATTGCGTGATGTCGTTCGAGGACATCGTCGCGAACATGCTCAGATTCTCGTTGATGTTGCAGGTCGTACACGTCGAGGTGACCCGCGCGCTGTTCGCGATGTCGACCGCGTTGTTCCAGCGTGAAAGCAGCTCGGAATTCGTGACGAGCGACTCTTTCTGGCCGGGGCGGTAGAACGAGAACACGGACGGCGGATAGTAGTGCACCTGCGCCATGTTGCCGTCGTCGTAGCGGATCGAATCCCACGGCGTCGTGTCGTTCGACGTCACGGCACTCGCGTAGGCGCCGTTGAGGCCGCGGATCGCGTCCGCCGCATACTCGATCGGCTCTTTGACCATCGAGTGCTGGCTCGTATAGAACTCGGGATCGGAGGCGATCGCCTGGATGACCTTCGCGATCTGGTTCGGATCGTCGACGTTCGCGGTCCAGACTTTCGAAATGCGCGAGATGTAGCCCGGTGACGGATCCTCCGTGACGAAGCGCTGCAGCATCTCGGTCACTTCGAACGGCGCCGTCGTCGGGAGATGCGCGAGCAAGCTCACGCATTTGTCGACGATCGTCGCATCGCCGGGATCGATCACGCGCTGCCCGATGATCGAGAACGAGCCGGCCGACGGGTGCGAGTTCTTGTTGAACGAC
>CAJCIN010000255.1 GCA_903970385.1 Rhodospirillales bacterium
CTCGCGCTCGACGTGCGCGACCGCGCCGCGGTCGAATCCGCGATCGCGGGACTTCCCGACGCGTTCGCCGCGATCGACGTGCTCGTCAACAATGCGGGTCTCGCGATCGGGCTCGAGCCGGCACAGGATGCGAGCCTCGACGATTGGGACACGATGGTCGACACGAACGTCAAGGGGTTGATGTACGTCACGCGCGCCGTGCTGCCGGGAATGGTCGCGCGCAATCGCGGTCACATCGTCAACCTCGGTTCCACGGCCGGAGAGTTTCCGTATCCCGGCGGCAACGTGTATGGCGCGACGAAGGCGTTCGTGCATCAATTCTCGCTCAACCTGCGCGCCGATCTGCTCGGCAAGAACGTTCACGTCACCGACCTCGCGCCCGGCTTGTGCGGCGGAACCGAGTTCTCGACCGTGCGTTTCCGCGGCGACGCCGAAAAGGCCGGCTCGGTCTACGCCGGTACGGTCCCGCTGTCCGCGGACGACATCGCCGAGACGATCGCGTGGATCGTGAGCCGGCCGCCGCACGTCAACATCAATTCGATCCAGATGATGCCGGTGATCCAGGCATTCGGCCCGCTCGCGGTGCGCCGCACCGAGGAGTAGCCGGCCGGCCGCGCCGACGATGGAACGGCCGGAGCGAGTCGAATAAAACGGAATGAGCACCACCTTACCGCGTCCCACGAAGCTCGATCCGCTCGACATGCTCGATCTCGATGCGGACTTCACGTCCGACGAGCGGCTGATCCGCGATACGGTGCGCGATTTCACGCGTCGCCGGATTCTCCCGAACATCGCGGACTGGTTCGAGCGCGGCGTCTTCCCGAAGGAACTCGCGCTCGAGCTCGGCGAGCTCGGCCTGCTCGGGATGCATCTCGACGGCTACGGCTGCGCGGGTACGAGCGGTACGGCGTACGGCATCGCGTGCCGGGAACTCGAGGCGGCCGATTCGGGTCTGCGCAGTTTCGTTTCCGTGCAAGGCTCGCTCGCGATGTTTCCGATCCACGCCTACGGGTCCGAGGAGCAGAAGCGCGAGTGGCTGCCGCGGATGGCACGCGGCGAGGCGATCGGCTGTTTCGGACTGACCGAGTACGATCACGGGAGCGATCCGTCCGGCATGCGGACCGTGGCGCGGCGCGACGGCGGCGATTACGTGCTCGACGGCTCGAAAGCGTGGATCACGAACGGCGGCGTTGCGGACGTCGCGGTCGTCTGGGCGCGGACGAATCCGGACGACGGCCCGAAGTCGGGCGCCGTTCGCGGCTTCGTCGTTCCCGCCGGAACGAAGGGCTTCAGCACGAAAAACATCGAGCGGAAGATCTCGCTGCGCGCTTCGGTGACGTCGGAGCTGCTGTTCGAGAACTGCCGCGTGCCCGCGTCGGCGATCCTCCCGGGCGTCGCCAGCATGCGCGGTCCGTTGTCGTGCCTGAGCGAGGCGCGGTACGGCATTCTGTGGGGCGCCCTCGGTGCGGCGCGCGCGTGCTACGAGGCGGCGCTCGAGTACGCGAAGACGCGGGTGCAATTCGACAAGCCGATCGCGTCGTTCCAGCTCACGCAGCAGAAACTCGTCGACATGATGCTGGAATTGCAGAAGGGTCAACTGCTCGCGACGGCCATCGGCCGGCTCAAAGATGCGGGCACGATCGCGCCGCAGCACGTGAGCATGGGCAAGCTGAACAACGTGCGCGAGGCGCTCGCGATCTGCCGCGAGGCGCGCACGATCCTCGGCGCGAGCGGGATCACGCTCGAATATCCGGTCATCCGGCACATGAACAACCTCGAGTCCGTGCTGACGTACGAAGGCACGAGCGAGGTCCACACGTTGATCCTCGGTCAGGCCCTCACCGGCATCGGCGCGTTTTCGTAAACGCGAAGCTGAGGACCGGCGGCGGAGGTCGCGCGAGAGAGGTTTTTTCAAAGCGTTCGCAGAACGAATTACGCGTTCGTTGTGCGAACAAATAGGAGGTTTCGATGGCTATGAGGACGATCTTCGGATCGCTCGAAGACCACACGCAAGGCGATGCCGAAATCATCAGCGGCAGCGTCAAGCATTACGTCTTCTCGAATATGTTCGCGGTCGCGGCCAAGTCGGCGCCGTACGAGAAGGTCGTCGTCGCGAAGAACCTCGAGTACGTGATGGAAGCGATCCGCGCCGAGGGCACCTCGCCGTGGTTCGCCTGTTCGCACGACGAGTTCGTCATCGACATGGACGGCGACGTCACGATCGAGTTCGTGAAGCTGAACGAACCGAACGCCGTCGCACCCCGCGATCGCGAGGGAACGGTCGCGGTTTCCGGAGAGCCCGCCGGCCGGCGCATGGGCACGATCGAGCTCAAGCGCGGCCATCAAGCCCTGCTGCCCGCCGGGGCCGCCTACCGCTTCACCGCCGCACGCCCGGGCGTGCTCTTGATGCAGACGATCCTCGGCCCGCTCTCCGTGCAGAAATGGGCCGACATCTGCATGCACCCGCAGACCGAAGGAGTTCTCGCGTAATGGCGCTCGCAATGGACCTCGTCCGCAGCTCCGAGCCGGATCCGATCAACGGATACCGCTCGTTCGAACTCGGCGAATTCAAACTCACGCGCGATGCGTACTTCGCAACGGTCGATTGGCCGGCGAAGGGTCAGCGGCACATCCACAAACTGCCGATCGACTATTTTTTGCGCGCGATGATGCGCGACGTCGCCTGGGGTTTCTTCTACGGCTGGGTCAACTTCGACCACATCTTCGGAACGAAGAACCTCTACGGTACGGTCGAGATGTACGCCGGCCGCTACAACGAGGCGTACCATCTGGCCGGCCTCTCGTACGTCGAAACGTTCGACGAGCCCGTGATCATGGCGACGTTCAAAGCGATTCTCGCCGATTGGGTGAACGCCGGATTCGACCCGTTCGCCGCGCCCGAGGAGACGAGCACGTCGGTGTTCGGGCCGAAGAACGGCAACAATTTCGAAGCGATCGAGCGGACGCGGCTCAACACGCAGCGCATGCCCGGCGTTGCCGGCGACTCGCCGCTGCGCGACGAAGCCGCGTATCCGATCAACCGTCATTTCCTCGACGTCCCGCAGGACGATCCGGTCGTTCGTGCGGAGCCCGGGTTCGAAGACCAGCTGAGCGCGTTCAACCTGTTCAAGTATCTCTCGCGTTCCGACGTGACGTGGAATCCGTCCGTGACGGGCGTCTGCAAGGCGAGCCTCGCGTGCCCGACGACCGAAGAGTTCATCTTGCCGGTCTTCCACGGCAACGACCGTGTCGAGTGGTTCATTCAACTCTCGGACCACATCGTCTGGGACGTGCAGGATAAGGAGACGGGGCGCCCGCGTGCCATGATCACGATGCGGGCCGGCGACGTCGCGGCGATGCCCGCCGACATCCGGCACCAAGGCTATTCGCCGAAGCGCTCGATGCTCTACGTGTGGGAGAACGCGACGCCGGGTCTGCCGGACCGCTACGAGAGCGGCGAACTTCCGGTGTATCCGGTCGAATTCTAATTGTCGGCCGCGCTCGCGGAGACGCACGGGATTCGCGTTCCGGACAAACTGTACATCGGCGGCCGCTTCGTCGACGCCCTCGACGGCAAGACGCTCGCGGTTCTCAACCCTCACGATAACAGCACGATCGCCGACGTCGCGCTCGCGAGTGCGGCCGACGTCAACCGAGCCGTCGTCGCGGCGCGTGCGGCGTTTCCGCGTTGGAGCCGGCTCGCCGCCGGCGAACGCGGCCGCTTGCTGCTCAAACTCGCGGATGCGATCGAAGCGAACGCGGACGAGCTCGCGCGCCTCGAAACGCTGAACACGGGCCATCCGATCCGCGACACGCGCGGACTCGACGTGCCGCGCACGGCGGCGACGTTCCGGTACTTCGGCGGGATGGCCGACAAGTTCGAAGGCTCGATCGTTCCGGTCGAGCCCGGCTTTCTCGATTACGTCACGCACGAGGCGATCGGCGTCGTCGGCCAGATCGTGCCGTGGAATTTTCCGCTGATGTTTACGAGTTGGAAGATGGGGCCGGCGCTCGCCGCCGGCAACACCGTCGTCCTCAAACCGTCGGAGATCACGCCGCTCACCGCGCTACGCATCGCGGAGCTGATGAGCGAGGTCGGCATTCCCGACGGCGTGGTCAACGTCGTTCCGGGCTTCGGCAACGATGCCGGCGAGCGCATCGTGCAGCATCCGGACATCAACAAGGTCTCGTTCACCGGTTCGACCGCCATCGGCAAACGCGTCCTCGCCGGGGCGTCGTCGAATCTCAAGCGCGTGGGCCTCGAGCTCGGCGGAAAAGGCGCGAACGTCGTCTTCGAAGACGCCGACATCGCGCGTGCGCTCGGCGGTTCGCTCTTCGCGATCTTCCACAACCAGGGTCAGGCGTGCATCGCGGGTTCGCGTCTGATCTTGCACGAGCGCATCGCGGACGCGTTCGTCGAAAAGTTTCTCGCCGTCGCGAAGACCATCCGCATCGGCGACCCATTCGATCCGGCGACGGAAATGGGGCCGCTCACGTCGTCGCTCCATCGCGATCGCGTGCTCGCCTATTGCGACGTCGCGCGCGAACAGGGCGGCGAGATCCTGATCGGCGGCAAGGCGCCGGCCGCGCCCGAACTCGCCGAAGGCTGCTACGTCGAACCGACCGTCGTGCGCGCGAAAACGCACGATCGCGTTTCGCAAGAAGAAGTGTTCGGTCCGTTCGTCACCGTTACGACGTTCGCGACCGACGCCGAAGCGATCGAGATCGCGAATGCGACGCAGTACGGCCTCGGCGGCGGTCTCTGGACGCGCGATCTGTCGCGCGCGCATCGGACCGCGCGCGAGATTCGCAGCGGCATGCTCTGGATCAACTGTTACAAACGCGTGCACCCGGGTTCGCCGTTCGGCGGCATGGGTGCGTCGGGTCACGGTCGCGAGATGGGCTTCGAGGCGATGCGCCAATACACCGAACCGAAAGCGGTGTGGGTCAACGTCGACGCGGAGATTCCGGCGTTCTACGCACGCTGAATCGTACATAGTTCGGATCGCTTCGCGTGTGCCGCTACGAGCCGCGCGTAACTCACGCTGCGGCGGTCGGATCCGCTCGCTCAAGGAGGTCTCATGGTCACTCGTCGTCGCGCGCTCCAACTCGGTGCCGGCGCCGTCGCGGCAGGCTCGTCCGTCTCGACGACGGGGCTGTTCGCTTCGGCCCAGACGCCGCGCGAAATCGTCATCGGCTACGTGTCGCCGCAGACGGGTCCGCTCGCTCCCTTCGGCGAGGCGGATGCGTTCGTGCTCGGTGCGATCCGCAAACGTATCGCCGGCGGCATCTCCGTCGGCGGCACGAAGCACGCGGTCCGCATCGTCGTCAAAGACAGTCAATCGAGTTCGAATCGCGCGGGAGAAGTCGCATCGGATCTCATCCTCAAGGATAAGGTCGATCTGATGCTCGTGTCGTCGACGCCGGAAACGACGAACCCCGTCGCCGATCAATGCGAACTCAACGGCGTCCCGTGCATCTCGACCGTGACGCCGTGGCAAGCGTATTTCTTTCCGCGCAAGGGCGATCCGAAGACCGGCTTCCAGTGGACCTACCATTTCTTCTGGGGACTCGAGGACGTCATCGCGTCGTACTCGACCATCTGGGAAGGCGTGCACACGAACAAGAGCGTCGGCGGCCTGTTTCCGAACGACGGCGACGGCAACGCGTGGGGCGATGCGACGCACGGTCTGCCGCCCGCGCTCGACAAGATGGGCTACAAGGTCGTCGACCCCGGCCGGTATCAAGATCTCACGACCGATTACAGCGCGCAGATCGCGAAGTTCAAACAGTCCGGCGCCGAGATCCTGACGGGCGTCCCGATTCCGCCCGACTTCAAGAACTTCTGGACGCAGGCCGCGCAACAGGGCTTGCGGCCGAAGATCGCCTCGATCGCGAAAGCCGTGCTGTTCCCGAGCGCCGTCGAAGCGATCGGAAAGTCCGCCTACGGCCTCACGACCGAAGTGTGGTGGTCGCCGAAGCATCCGTTCTCGTCGCCGCTCACGCACCAGAGTTCCGGCGAGATCGCGCTCGCATGGGAGAGCGCGACCGGCAAGCAGTGGACGCAGCCGCTCGGTTACATCTACGCGCTGTTCGAAACGGGTATCGACGTGCTGCAGCGGACGCAGAACCTCGACAAGAAAGAGTCGATTCGCGATGCGATCAAGTCGACGCATCTCAAGTCGACCGTCGGCACGATCGATTTCGGACACGGTCCCGTGCCCGGCATCGCGAAGACGCCGCTCGTCGGCGGCCAGTGGATTCACGGGAAGAAGTTCCCGTTCGATCTCGTCATCGTGCAGAACAAGACGGCTCCGGAGATCCCGGTCGGCGGTCACGTCGAACCGCTCTCCTCGTTCGCCTAGAGTCGAAGCATCCGTGCCGAGCCCCCTCGTCGAAGTTCGCAACGTCACGAAACGTTACGGTGCGCTCACCGTGACGCGCGACGTTTCGTTCTCCCTCGAGGCGGGCGAGGTGCTCGGCATCCTCGGGCCCAACGGCGCCGGCAAAACGACGTTGTTCAACGTGATCAGCGGCGACGTCGCGCCCGAGTCGGGCCACGTGTTGCTGTCGGGAGTCGACGTGACGAAGTTGCGCCCGCACGAACGGTGCCGGCGCGGTATCGGCCGATCCTATCAGATCGCGCGGCCGTTCGGCGGGCTGACGGTGTTCGAGAACGTCCTCGTCGCCGCGCTCTTCGGCGCGCAGAGCGCCGGCGCCGACGCGAACGCGCGCGCGGTCGACGTCCTCGATCTCACGGGCCTGCGTTCGAAGGCGAACCGTCTCGCCGGCGGTCTCACGTTGCTCGATCGGAAGCGCCTCGAGTTCGCGCGCGCGATGGCGACCGATCCGAAAGTTTTGCTGCTCGACGAGATCGCGGGCGGTCTCACCGAACACGAGGCGGCGGAGGTCGTCGCAGTGGTCCGGTCGATCAAGGAGCGCGGCATCGCCGTCGTTTGGATCGAGCACGTCGTCCACGCGCTCGTCGCGGTCGCGACGCGCATGCTCGTGCTCGCGGCGGGCGCGAAGCTCGCGGAAGGCGATCCGAAGGACGTGCTCGCGAGCGCCGACGTGCGGCGCGTCTACATGGGCATCGAAGCGTGAGCGCGCTGCTCGAAACGCGCGGCCTCGTCGCGCACTACGGCGATTTCCAGGCGCTGTTCGGCATCGACGCGGACGTGCACGAAGGCGAACGCGTCGCGTTGATCGGTTCGAACGGAGCGGGGAAGTCGACGTTCCTGACGTCGATCGCGGGCATGCGCCGTTCCGCGAAGGAGAGCATCGTCTTCGACGGCGCGCCGATCGGTGCGCTCGACGCCGCGGACGTCGCCGCGCTCGGCATCGCGCTCGTGCCGGAAGGCCGCCGGCTCTTCCCGAGCCTCAGCGTCGAAGAGAACTTGGCGATGGGCGCGTTCAACCGTCGCAAGGGACCGTGGAATCTCGAGAACGTGTATTCGCTTTTCCCCGCGCTGCGCGAGAAACGAAGGGCCCCCGCGACGTCGCTCTCGGGCGGCCAGCAGCAGATGGTCGCGATCGGACGCGCGCTCATGGCGAACCCGCGTCTCTTGATGTGCGACGAGATCTCGCTCGGGCTCTCGCCCGCGGTGGTCAAAGAAGTGTACGCGGCGCTCGGCGTCGTCTGCTCCGAACACGGCGTATCCGCGATCGTGGTCGAGCAAGACATCGAACTCGCGCGGACGATGTCGGATCGCGCGTATTGCTTCACGCACGGATTCGTCTCGCTCTCGGGAACGAGCACGGACCTCACGCGCGAAGCGATTTCCGCCGCGTACTTCGGCGTTTGATGGTCGCACGCACGTGAACTGGCTCGACACCGTCATCCAAGGTACGCTGCTCGGCGGGCTGTACGCGCTCTTCGCGATGGGCCTCGCCGTGATCTACGGCGTGATGAAACAGATCAACATCGCGCACGGCGATTTCATCGTGCTCGCCGCGTATCTCGCGCTCGGCATCGTCGCGGCGACGGGTCTGCACCCGTTCCTCGTGATCCCGCTCGCGATCGTCGTCTTCGGCTTCTTCGGGTACGCGGTGCAACGGACGATTCTCAACCGCACGATCGGCGGCGACATCTTGCCGCCGCTCGTCGTCACGTACGGCCTCTCGATCGTCATCGAAAACGCGTTGCAACAAACGCAATCCGCGGATCCGCGCTCGATCAAGCTCGGCGCGCTCGAGACGGCGAGCGTACCGCTCGGCGGCGGCCTGGCCGTCGGCGTGTTTCCGCTCGTCATGCTCGTCACCGCGATCGTCGTCGCGATCGTGCTCGAAATCGTCTTCAACCGGACGCGGCTCGGCATGGCGTTTCGCGCCGTATCGGACGATCGCGAGATCGCGTCCATCATGGGCGTGCGCGACAAACGCCTCTTCGGTTACGCGACCGCGATCTCGTTCGCGGTCATCGCGATCGCGGGCGTGTTCATGGGCATCAAGTTCACGTTCACGCCGTCCCTCGGTCCGAACTTCTTGTTGTACGCCTTCGAGGCGGTCGTGATCGGCGGCATGGGTTCGTTCTGGGGAACGCTCGCGGGCGGGATCGTGCTCGGCATCGCGCAGGCGATCGGGTTCGCGCTCAACCCGGGCTGGGGCATTCTCGCGGGTCACCTGGTGTTTCTCGCCGTGCTGCTCGTGCGGCCGACCGGCATCTTCGCGAGGACCGCGTGACGGCCGCTTCGCCGCGCGTCGAGCGCTACTCGACGGGCGGTCGCGTGGGCCTCGTGCTCGCCGCCGCGCTCGTCCTCGCGTTGCTCTCCGGACCGTTCTGGTTGCCGTCGGATGCGATGCGGCTCGTCGTGCAATTCGCGTGTCTGCTCGCCATGTCGCAGATGTGGAATCTGCTCGTCGGTTACGGCGGCCTCGTATCGATCGGTCAACAGGCGTACATCGGTATCGGCGGCTATGCGCTCTTCGTGCTCGCGAATCAGCTCGGTCTCAATCCGTTCGTCAGCGTGCCGATCGCGGGCGTCGTCGCGGCGCTCTTCGCCTTGCCGACGTCGCGGGTCGTCTTTCGTTTGAGCGGCGGCTATTTCGCCGTCGCGACGTGGGTCGTCGCGGAAGTCTACCGGCTCCTCGTCGCCAACATCTCCGCGCTCGGAAGCGGCGCGGGCGTGAGCCTCACGGCGATGCTCGCCTACGACAAGGGCACGCGCGAGTCGATCACGTTCTGGCTCGCCGTCGTGCTGCTGATCGTCACCACGGGCGGCGTCTACTGGCTGTTGCGTTCGCCGCTCGGCCTCGCGCTCACGGCGATGCGCGATAGCGACATCGCGGCGGAGAGCCAGGGCGTCGCGGTGGGCCGTATCAAACTGCTCGTGTACGTGCTCGCGGCGTTCGGTACGGGCTGCGCCGGCGCGCTGTATTTCATGAACGCTTTACGCATCTCGCCCGACGCGGCGTTCGGCATGGATTGGATTCCGTTGCTGTTCTTCACCGTGATCATCGGCGGCATCGGTACGATCGAAGGACCGATCGTCGGGACGCTGCTGTATTTCACGTTACGCCAGGTGTTCGGCGATTACGGCGCGTGGTATCTCATCGCGCTCGGCGTCGTCGCGATCGTCGTCATGATCCGTTTCCCGCGTGGCATCTACGGCGAACTCGCCGTGCGTTTCGGCTGGCGATTCTTTCCGATCCAGCGCATTCTCCGCGAACCGAAATAACAAGGAGGCAGTCAGGCATGTTGCAGCAACCCGAGATCGGACGGACGCTCACGAACGACGTCATCGCGAGCGGTGCGAACGCACGGGACGAACGTTGGCGGGAGATCTACGCGAAGCTCGTCGAGCACTTGCACGCCTTCGTGCGCGACGTGGAGTTGACGCCGAACGAATGGCTCGAGGGCATCCGCTTTCTCACGGCGACGGGTCAGAAATGCGACGACGTCCGGCAAGAGTTCATCTTGCTGTCCGATACGCTCGGCGTCTCGATGCTCGTCGATGCGCTCGCGAACCGCGCGGCGAGCGCCGGCACCGCGTCGACCGTGCTCGGGCCGTTCTTCACGACGGATGCCGAAGAGATTCCGTTCGGCGGCAGCATCAGCCGGCCGGACGACGGCATTCCGATGGCGGTGACGGGCACGGTACGCGCCCCGGACGGCACGCCGATCACGAACGCGGCGATCGAGGTGTGGGAAGTCGACGGCGCGGGTCAGTACGACGTGCAGTACGCGGATCGCGTCGAACCGAACGGACGCGGACGCGTGCGAACGGATGCCGGCGGACGCTTTTCGTTCATGGCGAACCTCCCCGTGAGTTATTCGATTCCGGGTGACGGCCCGGTCGGCGCGATGCTCGCGAGCCTCGGCCGCCACACGATGCGGCCCGCGCACCTGCATTTCTCGTTTACGGCGCCGGGCTTTACGCCGCTGACGACGGCGCTCTACGTCGGCGACGATCCGTATATCGGCGGCGACGCGGTCTTCGGCGTCAAGCCGTCGCTGATCGGCGACTACGTCCGAAGCGGCACCGGTGCGGACGCGACCGCGTCGCTGCATTACGATTTCGTTCTCGTCCCCGAACGCACGGTCGCTCGCGTGTGATCGATCTGTGCGCGCGCGGCGACGTGCCGGACGGCGGCGCGATCCGCATCGCACCGGACGGCGAGCGCGAGAGTCTCGTCGTGGTGCGCGAGGGCGAGACGATCGCGGCGTACGTGAACCGCTGCCCGCACTTTCGCATCCTGCTCGACGTCGGCCGCGGCATCAGGACGTTCCGCAACCACGTGCTCTGCGCGAACCACTACGCGGCCTTTCGTTTCGCCGACGGTCTTTGCGTCGAGGGACCGTGTCTCGGAGCGTCGCTCGAGCGCGTCGCGATCGCCGTCGACGGCGACCGGATCGGGCTCGCCTAGAAACTCGGGATCGAGGCGGGCGGAACGTCCCGATGGCGATGCGCGAGGTGCGGGAGCAGCCGGTGCGTCGCCGCCGCGTCGAACGCCGCGAAGAAGTGCGCGAACGCCGCGACCGAGCCGAGGAAATCGACGCCCGAGCGCCGCGACCGGACGTGCAGCGTGTTCGCCGACGAACCGTCGTACGGCAAAATCGGCGACGGCCAAACCGAACGTAGCCCGTCGGCCGGCGACGTACATGCATCGGCCGGGGCGACGAAGCTATCGTCTCGAGATTCCGTCGTCACGGGCGAGATCGCAGCCTCGCAGCGTACCGATAGCGGTTGCGGGGGAAGCTGCGCCGCCTCGGCGAGCGTCCTCGATGCAGACAACGCCGCGACGACGACCACGAGAAAACTCGCTCTGATCGACGTCATGCATCCGTCCTTTCAAAAGGGTGTGCCGGCGGAAGAGGTAGATTCTCCATCGTCACTCCACGAATCATTCCTGAGCCGGCGCACATTTCGATTCGTCGAGGGCGCCTCAACTCTGGAGACGCAGCGCTCGGTCGATTTCGCGCTCGGCGCGCTGGAGTTCCGGTAACAGGTCCGACACCATCCGGTCGAGCGACACGCGGGAAGCGTGAGCGCTGATGTTCATCGCGGCCACGATGCGGCCCGAACGGTTTCGCACCGGCACGGCGATCGAGCGCAGACCTTCCTCGAGCTCCTGGTCCACGAGGCACCACCCCTGCGCGCCCGCGGCCGCGATCGCCGCGCGCAGATCGTCCGGCTCGCAGCGGGTGACGTCGGTCAGGCGTTTGCGCGTCGACGTGCGGAGGTAGTCGTCGAGCTCGCAGGGCGACAGCGACGCGAGCAGCACGCGGCCCATCGATGCGACGTAGGCCGGGAGGCGGCTGCCGACGGCGAGATTGATGCCGATGATACGCCGCGTCGGAACGCGGAGGACGTAGACGATGTCGTCGCCGTCGAGCACGCTCGCCGAGCACGACTCGTGCACCCGCTCGACGAGCGCCTGCATCGCGGGTTCGGCGAACGACCAGAAGTCGAGCGACCCGAGATAGGAGTAGCCGAGCGAGAGGATCTTCGGCGTGAGCCGGAATTGCCGGTCCTCGAGCGTCACGTACCCGAGCGCCTGCAGCGTGAGGAGGATGCGCCGCGCGCCGGCCCGGGTGATCGCGGCGGCCTCCGCGACTTCCGAGAGCGTCATCTGCGTCTGTCCGGAGCCGAACACGCGAATGACCGAGAGCCCGCGCGCGAGCGACTGGACGTACGTGTCGGAATCGCGTTCGTTCGTCACCGCCCGATTGCTACACCGGACGAGGGCCCAACTCCGGTTCTACGCGCGTTCGATGGTCGCGGCGAAGCAGCCCCGCTTCGCGTAGTGGGCGTGGACGTATGCGTTCGCCGGGTCACGCAGCATGCGGCGCACGACCGTCGCCGCGTCGGAACCGTCGACCACCTCGGCGTCGCGCATCATGCCGGTCGCGTCGAACGCGCGCAACGACAACAGCCGCACCGCGAGGGACTGCGGGATGGTGTTGGTCGCGTCGAACCGGCCGGCGCCGTCCTCGCCGAGATAGATGGCGTGACTCGCGCGATAGGCCGTCGGTGCGGGCTGATGTTCGTAGTTGAGCAAGAGCGCCGTCGTTCCGATCGGGAGATCGCTGAGGGTGATCCGGTCGGGGAAGCACGGAAAGGCGTCGACGCGATGGCGCGTCACGCCGGCCGCGGCGAGTTCGACGTTGCTCTTGCCGAAGAGATGGGCGAACGGTTGCGGGTCGAGCCCGGCGATGTGAAAGTGCATGCTCGCATCGTACGCCGGACGCCGGTCGGGTGCGTTCCGAATGTTGCGCTCACATCGCGACCGTGACGGCAACGGCCGGAATGCGGGGCACCGCTGCGAACGGATACGATGCGAGCCATGGACGAATTCCGCTACGAACGCCTCCGTAACCGTACCGCCGACCCGACCTTCGTGTTCGGGGTCCGGACGACGGGCATCGCGTGCCGCTCCGGCTGCCCGTCACGGCCGCCGTTGCGTCGCAACGTCGTCTTCTTCGACGACATCGCGGCGGCGCTCGCGGCGGGCTTCCGCGCGTGCAAACGCTGCGCGCCGGACGACGCGCCGGACGCCGCGTTGCGCGCGACGATCGCCGAGGCGAGCGCCCTCCTCGAGCGTCCGGAGATATCGCTCGACGACGTCGCACGGACCCTCGGCCTCAGCCGCTTCCACTTCCAGCGGACGTTTCGCGAAGCGACCGGCGTGACGCCCGGCGCGTATCGCCGCTCGTTGCGCGACAAACGGTTCCGCGACGCGCTCGCGGGTGGAGCGGCCGTCACGACGGCCACGTACGATGCCGGCTTCGGCTCGCCGAGCCGCGCGTTCGATGCCGCGCCGCTCGGCATGACGCCGTCGTCGTTTCGGCGCGGAGCGGACGGCGAACGGATCGCGTACGCGATCTCTGCGTGTTCGCTCGGACGCGTGCTCGCCGCGACGACGCCGCGCGGCATCTGCGCGATCGAACTCGGCGAGACGGACGAGGAGCTGGTCGCGGCCCTCGGCCGGCGCTTCCCGCGAGCGACGCTCGCGCACGGTGACGGCGAACTCGGCGAACGGCTGCGGCGCGTGGTCGACATCGTGGATGGAGCGCCCGCGGTCGAGCTCGCGTTCGACATCCGCGGCACGGCGTTTCAACGGAGCGTCTGGACGGCGCTCCGTGAGATCCCGCCCGGCGAGACGCGCACGTACGCGCAACTCGCGGAACGGCTCGCGCTGCCGAACGGTGCCCGTGCCGTCGCCGCGGCGTGCGCGAACAATCCGCTGGCTGTCGCGGTTCCGTGTCATCGCGTCGTCGGCTCGAAGGGCGCTCTCACGGGATATCGTTGGGGACTGCGCCGCAAAGGCGCGCTGCTCGAACGCGAACGCGAACCAAAATCGACGTGAGCAACGCTCCGATCTCGATCGAAAAGACGGACGAGAAAATGACCGGCACGTGTTCGTGCTGCGGTCATGAGAGTCGATGCGTGTGGGGGCTCGCGAGCGAAGGCGACACGGCCGTCGCAGCCTACTACGTCCATTGGACGCCCGGGCACGTCGGCGATCGGGGCGCGAATCTCGACTTGATCGTAGGGACATGGGGAGAGAATGCGCATAGCAACGATCGTAGCGCCGTGGCCCTGGCCTATCGGCTCACGGAAACGGGTCCGGCATTCATGGTCATCGACGCGAAAGATCGTCCCGTCGCCGACAGCACCCTCGTCGGGTATGCGCTGGATCGAGATGAGGTGATCGGTTTCCCGATCGCGGAGCGTGCTTTCGCAATCGCCGACGAGGTCCTCGCGGGCGACGATCGCATCGTCGAATTATTAGGCGGTGTCGTCCGCGAACGTCGTGATCGTTCCATCGTTCCGAATTGGTTCGCCAAGCCGTGGAAACGCAAACCGCTGCGGTAGCCGCTCGTGTCTCTCACGAGCACCAGCGCTATCGAACGATTGCTTTGGGAGTCGTCGTCTTCACTCTACTCGTCACGGCACACCGCGTGTGCCTCGGCGCCGATCGCTTTCGGCCGCCCGGTATCGTGCCGTCGAACGCGACGCTAGCGGCGGTTCGTGCCCTGTACGAGCGCACCGCTCCGGATCCGCAGACGTACGCTCGCAGAATCGAACGGTCGCGCACCGTCGCGAAAGGTACGCCGTTCGCGTCGACGACGACGATCCGCGACGGCGATTATCGTATCGCGACGACGCTCGAAGGAGCGACGTACGAAACGGGTCGCAGCGACGGCCGTCGCTGGCGCCGCACGCCGGCCGGCGCGGTGCGTATCGTCGCGAGCGACGTGCAGGGCGACGATCTCGATCGGTGGCCGGTCGCGACGCTCGGCTTCTCGTTCGACGATTGCACCGTGCTCGGCGAGACGCGCGCGCCGGATCCCGCGTACGTCCTCGAAGATCGCGCGCCGGGCGACGTGCCGCACTGGCTCTACGTCGACGCGGCGACGGGCGAGATCCGCCGCGAGGTCACGCGCGACGGCTCGCGCGTCGTCTCGTTCGCGTTCACCGATTTCCGCCCGGCCACGGGCCCGCGTCGCGCGTATGCATGGCACGTCGACGGCGCGGGCGGCCCCGCAGACGTCACCGTCGACGACGTCTCGACGGCCCCGATCGAAGCGTCGGCGGTCGCGCTCCCGACGAACGTCGCGACGTTCCACCTCCAGGACGAACGCACGTCGCGACTGCCGACCTCCTTCGGAAGGCGCAATCGGATCTTCGTCGATGTCCTCGTCGACGGGAAGAAGACGCAATTCATCTTGGACACCGGTACGACGCAGATGCTCATCGACGGGGGAGCCGCGCATCGTCTCGGCCTTCACGAGTCGCTCGACCACGCGACCGTGCACCGTTTCGTCGTCGGTCCGATCGAATCGGACGACGTCCCGTTCTTGACCGTCGGCAACGTCGCCGGAGCCGGCGACGGCATCCTCGGCTTCGAGTTTTTCTCCGGCTACGTCGTGCACGTCGACTACGAGCGCGGGTTCGTCGAGATCATCCCTCATCGAACGTTCTTGCCGCCGCCGGGCGCGCACTCGATCCCGATCTCATACGCCGAAGGCATACCGCTCGCCGCCGGCCGCATCGGTGCGATCGCCGGCAATCGCTTCGCACTCGACACGGGCTCGATCGATCTCGTCCTGCCTTCGTATCTCGCCGACACGGATGGCCGAGGCGTCCCGATTCCCGGAAGCTCCGGCGCGGAGTCGACGATCCGTTACCTCGAAGGCCCGATCACGATCCGCAAGCACGTCGTGCCGTTCCAACTCGGATCGATCGACTTCGGCCCTTCGGACGCATTCGTCGAACGCCAAACGCCGGAGTCGATCGACATCCCGCTCGACGCGATCGTCGGAACGCGATTCCTACAAGCGCTGGATCTCTATTTCGACTACGACGACGGCACGCTCTACGCGAAACCGTTCTGAGCGCTGCAGACTAGCCGCTAAGGAAACGCGACGAGCTCAAACGCGCGCCGGCTGCGGTTTGGCACGGACGTATTGCACGGGCCATTCGATCTCGGCACCGAGCACGGAAGCCGCGTGCAACGGCCAGTACGGATCGCGCAAGAGTTCTCGCGCGAGAAAAACGAGATCGGCGCGGCCTTCGACGAGAACCTCGTTGGCTTGCGTCGCCTCGGTGATCAGCCCGACCGCGCCGGTCGGAATGCCCGCGTCGGCGCGAATCCGCTCGGCGAACGGAACCTGATAGCCCGGCCCGATCGCGATCTTCTGGTGCATGACGGCGGCGCCGGACGACACGTCGATGAGGTCGACGCCGAGCGGTTTCAAGTCGGCCGCTAGTCGCACGGATTGTTCGAGATCCCAGCCGCCCTCGGCCCAATCGGTCGCGGAGATGCGGACGAAGAGCGGGACGTCGTCGGGCAGCACCGCGCGTACGGCGGACGACACGTCACGTAGTAGCCGCGTCCGGTTCTCGAAGCTGCCGCCGTACGCGTCGGTGCGCGTGTTGGCGAGCGGCGAGAGAAACTCGTGTAGCAGATAGCCGTGCGCCGCGTGCAACTCGATCACGCGAAAGCCGGCTTCGAGCGAGCGTTGCGTCGCGGCGACGAAGTCGCCGATCACGTCTCCGATCTCGTGCAACGTCAATGCGCGCGGCGCGGCGTCGGCCGGGTCGAACGGGATCGCGCTCGGCGCGACCGGCGTCCAGCCGCCGTCGGCGAGCGTAACGCGAGCGCCGCCGTGCCACGGTTGCGCGCAGCTCGCCTTGCGGCCGGCGTGCGCGAGTTGGATGCCCGCGACGGCTCCGTGTGCGTGCAGAAACGTCACGATCTCACGCAGCTTCGCCACGTGCTCGTCGCGATAGATGCCGAGATCCGCGCCCGTGATCCGCCCCTCGGGCGAGACGGCGGCGGCCTCCGTCAGCACGAGGCCGGCGCCGCCCACGGCGCGGCTGCCGAGGTGGACGAGGTGCCAGTCGTTCGCGAAGCCGTCGACGCTCGAGTACTCGCACATCGGCGAGACGACGATGCGGTTACGAAACGTCGCGCCGCGCACGGTGTATGGATCGAAGAGCTGTGCCATCCCACCCTGGAATCAGGGCGGGACGGCGCGAGTTGCGAGCCGCGCGAGCTGCGAGCCGCGCGAGCCCTTACTGTGGCTGAGGCTGGGCGGCCGGTGCCGGTGCGTGCAGCGCGGTTTCGAACGCGGTTTGCTGATCCGGCGTCAGGACGCCCTCGATCTGACCGATCAGTTGCTTGCGCGTTTCGGGCGTCGCCGTTCGGCGCGCGTCGTGAAACGACTTCATGAAGCCCTTGATCTGCGCGCGCTGATCGGAGCTGAGATTTAGGGTCGCGAGCGCGGCGCGCATCTTTGCATGCGGACGAAGCATGCCGGCCTGCGGCGCACCGGCAGCAGCGGGTGCGGGCGCCGGGGGCGCTTCGGCCTGAGCGAAGGCGGCGACCGATGCTGCGAGGAGGGCGCCGGCGAGTGCGAACGGTGTGAGGAAGAGGCGAATGGACACGGTAGACTCCTTAACGAACACCACAAAAAACGCACGTCCGTGCTCGCGCGTTGCGGCGGCAGGTGAAGCGTTGGTGAGAATCGTGCCCGCCGCACGTGGCGTCTAGAAGTCGATACCGCCGTCGTAGCCGGTGAGCTCGATGAAGGCTCGTCCGCGATCGCGCGGTCCCGGATCGATGCGCTCGACGTCGGCACTGCCTTGATAGTAACGCGCACCCTGCGTAACGATCTCTTGATTCTGCAAGTCCGGCACGACGGCGCAATGCAGGTGCACTCGTTCGACGATGATCGCAAACAACGACGGATACGGCGTTCCGCGATCGTTTCGCCACACGGTGTGCATCGAGTTCCACACGTGGACGTCGCTCGGTGCGAGCGGCGTGCGACGCCCCGCGGACGAGATGAAGTCGGCGCCGACGACGCGCGACGTGCCGTCCCGCGTTCGCACGACGCGAACGAACAACGCACGCCCGTCGTCGAACGCGATCGTAAAGCGCTGCCACCCGCGATCGCCGTCGCCGAGCCGGACGCCGCCGGATTCGCGCTCGAGCGAGAACGTGCCGGTATACGTGCGTCGCGTGTCGCCGTCGACACGCGTGGCCGTTGCGTCGAGCACCGGGTACGCGGCGTCACGCACGACGCACGCAGCGCACGAGCCGCTGCGCACGATGCCGTTCGCGCCGAGATCGACGCGCGGCTCGCGCGCGCGCATGCGGACGTCGAGTGCGGTCGAGCCGTCGCGCAGCCTCAACCGCAACGCCGGCGTTCGTACGTCGATGTCGTCCGCGTGCAACGACCAATCGTCGACGTCGACGTCGAACGGCGCTCGCATCGACGGCGCGTCGTTCGGTGCGCGGTCGACGCGCGAGGCGGTGTGATTCACGCGCGTCTCTTCGTCGAGCAGCGACGCGGCGCTCGCCACGATCGTAACCGTTCCGGCGTCTCCGCGTTCGACGTAACGGAAGAACGTCGCGGCGACGTCGAGATGCGTGCCGTCGCTCGCGTGGAGATGCCCGAGCACGCGCCACACGTCGCGCTCCGGCACGAGCGTGGACGCGGACGCGCCGAGCGGGCACGCGAGCGCGGCAACGACGGCGACGAGCGCGACCGTCGCGCGCTGCATCGGTAGTCGCGCGGCGCGACGCGCCGGCACGATGCCCGCGAGCAACGCGATCGAAGCGGTGACGGGCGCGATCGCGAACGGCAACCAGAACGGCACCACCGGACGGACGATCCAGCCGAACCCGCTACGATCCGTCGCGAGCAACGTGACGGCGAGCGCGATGCCGAGCGCGGTCCCGAGCACACCGCCGAGCGCTCCGAGCGTCGCGGCTTCGTAGAGGACCATCGCGCGCACGCCGCCTCGCGACAGGCCGGCGTACCGTACGAGCCGGATCTGCGCGCGGCGTTCGAGCACGAGCGCCGACAGCGCGGTCGCGATCCCGAGCGCTGCGAGCGCCGTCCCGAGCGCCGCGAGTGCGAACGTGGCGCGCACGACGCCGTCGAGACGCCGCGCGAGCGACGCGCGCAGGTCGCGCGTGGTCCGGACTTCGACGGCGCGATCCGCGAACAGAACGGCGATGCGTGCGCGTACGCTCGCGACGTCGGCGTGCGGTGCGGCGACGATCGCGAGCGTATCCGGCCGCGCTCCGGAAAAAACGCGAGCGAAGGTCGCGTCGTCGAGATCGATGCGGCCGCTACCGAGGGGATCGCCGGCGTCGATCGCGCGGAGACGGAACCGGTGCGTCGCACCTCCGGCGAGCACGGTGACGACGTCGTCCACGCGTAGTCCGTTTCGCGTCGCGAACGCGTTGTCGACGATCGCGTCGAACGGGTCGGCTGCGAAAGCGGCCGCGAGCGAATCGTTCGACCGGATGTCGATCGTACCGTCGCCGTACGGGACGGCGAACGTGCGCGACGCGTCGACGCGGGAAACACCGGGCACGACGCGGACGCGGGCGACGAGCGCCGGTGGAAATCCGGGCGTCATGTCGCTCGCATCGCCCACCGGCGACACGACGATATCCCCCGGTAACGCAGTGGACGCATACGTCTCGAGCGACGTGCGAACCGACAGCCCGAACACGCCGATCGCGGTTGCGACGGCGACGCCGAGCGCGAGCGAGCTCATCGTCGCGGCGAGGCGTCGCGGCGCGCTCGAGAGATTCGCGAGGCCGAGCGCGGCGGATGGCGGCAGACGCCGGCTTCGCACGCGAGCGGTGCGGCTCGCCGCCCAGAGCACGAGCGGCACGCCGCGGGCGCTCGCGGCAACGAACGCGATGCCCGCGAGCACGCCGGCGACGCGAGCGCCGTGAAACGCGGCGAGCGTCGCGAGCGCGGCGCCCGCCACACCGATCCACGCGAGCGACTGCGCGAGCGCGCTCCACGGCGGAGCCTCTCCGCCGCGAGCGGCCACGTACGACAGCGCGCCGGCCGGCCGTTGACGCGCGGCTTCGAGCGCGGGCCCCGCGGCCGCGAGCATCGCGAGCACCACGCCGACCGCGTATGCTTCGAGCGGCGCCGGACGATCGAGCGCGTACAGGTCGTTCGGAGCGGGGAGCGCGCCGGCTCGCGCGGCGAGAACGGTGCCCAGGCCGATGCCGAGCAGCGAGCCCACACACCCGAATAGCGCCCCCTCGGCGACGAACGCGGCCGCGATCGCGCCGCGCGACGCGCCGAGCGCGCGCAGCGTGCCGATCTCGCTACGGCGTTCGAGCACGGAAATCCCGATCGCGTCGTAGACGAGCGCGCATGCGAGAAGAAGCGTGAGAGCGCCGAACGCGTCGAGATTCGCCGCGAAGCCCGCGAACGCGCGAGCGATCGCGCGTCGACGCTCGCCGGCGGTAACGAGGCGCGCTCCCGGCGGCAATACTGCGGCGACGCTGCGTCGCGCGACGTCGACGTGCCCGGGTTCGGCAACGCACGCGATCCGATCGACGCTCGACCCCGTGCCGAACAGCATCGCGGCGGTCGCGACGTCGACGAGGATCGTGTCCGCATCGAGCGCCGTTCCGTCGCGCGACGGCACCGCGATCACCGGCAGCCGCATGTGCGTTCCACCGGCGACGAGGGGCAGCACGTCGCCGACGTGCAGCCGTAGGCGATCCGCGAGAGAGCGTGAGACGATCGCGCCGCGGCGCGCGATGCTCGCGTAGGCCTGCGGCTCCGTTCCTTCGGCATCGAACGGGCCCGAGATGCGCGTACGGAACTCGAATGCGCGCGGCAGCGGCGCGAGCAGGTCGTCGCCGTCGACGCGAACCACGCGGCGAGCGGTCCCTCCGGCGATCGCCGTCCCCGAGATGTGCGGCATGGCCCGGCGGACGCCGGCGACATCGCGGATGCGAACGAGGAGCGAGGACGCGAGCCGGCTGCCGGGCCGATCCACTTCGAAATCCGCCTCATCGCCGAAAACGCTCGTTTGGGCGGCGAAGGTCGCCGTCGCGTGGGCGTTCGCGAGCCGTAACGCGAGGTAGACGGCGACCCCGAGCGCGATCGCAGCGACGGTCACCGCCGCGCGGATGCCTTGGCGGCGGATGTAGCCCGCAACGAGTGCGTCGAAGATCGTCACAGTACTAATTCATTAGTTGTGAGGATCCTCTCGCGTTCCCTCCGCGGGGCAGGCGACCGTTAGGGCTTGATCGCGATCGCGCGCACGCCGTCGCTGGCCTGCGCTTCGAACTTCTTGAAATTCTCGAAGAAGAGGCCGGCGAGTTTGCGGGCCTGAGCGTCGTACGCGGCCTTGTCCGTCCACGCGTTGCGCGGGTTGAGCACGTCGCTCGGAACGTTCGGCAGCGCCGTCGGTATCGAGAGGCCGAAGAACGGTTCGGGTTCGAACGTCGCGTCGTTCAGGCTGCCGTCGAGTGCGGCGTTGACCATGGCGCGCGTATGCGCGATCGACATCCGTTTGCCGACGCCATAGGCGCCGCCGGTCCATCCCGTGTTGACGAGCCAGCACGTCACCGTGTGCTCCGCGATGCGTTCGCCGAGCAGTCGAGCGTACACCGTCGGATGGTGCACCATGAATGGCGCGCCGAAGCACGTCGAGAACGTGGCCGTTGGTTCGGTCACGCCTTTTTCGGTGCCGGCGACTTTCGCGGTGTAACCGGAAAGGAAATGGTACATCGCCTGTTCCGGCGTGAGCTTCGAGATCGGCGGCAAGACGCCGAACGCGTCGGCGGTCAGCATCACGATCGTCGTCGGATGACCCGCCATCAGCCCGGGGACGATGTTCGGGATGTACTCGACGGGATACGCCGAGCGCGTGTTCTCCGTCTTCGCTTCGCTCTCGAGATCGAGCGCGCGCGTCGCCGGATCGAAGACGACGTTTTCGAGAACGGCACCGAACCGATGCGACGCGGCCCAGATCTCGGGCTCCGCCTTCTGCGAAAGCCGGATGACCTTCGCGTAGCAGCCGCCTTCGAAATTGAACACGCCGTCCGCGGACCAGCCGTGCTCGTCGTCGCCGACGAGCGGCCGATTCGAATCGGCGGACAGCGTCGTCTTGCCCGTCCCCGAGAGGCCGAAGAAGATGGCCGACGTGCCGTCTTTGCCGACGTTCGCCGAGCAGTGCATCGGCAGCACGGAACGCAGCGGCATCAGATAGTTCATGATCGTGAACACGGACTTTTTGATCTCGCCCGCGTAGCGCGTTCCGCCGATCAACACGATCTTGCGCGCCATGTTGACGAGCACGAACGTGCCGCTGCGCGTACCGTCGCGCTGCGGATCGGCGACGAATTCCGCGGCATCGACGACCGTGAATTCCGGCGCGAAATCGGACGGCGCCACGTCCGGCGTGAGGAAGAGATTACGCGCGAAGAGCGAGTGCCACGCATACTGCGTCACGATGCGCACCGGGAGGCGGTAGCGCTCGTCGGCGCCGACGTACGTGTCGAGCGAGTAGATCTCGCGCTCGCTCAGGTACGCGGCGACGCGATCGAAGAGTGCGTCGAACGTCTTCGCGTCGATCGCCTTGTTCGTGTCGCCCCAATCGATGTGCGTTTCGCTGCCCGGCTCGCGCACGAAAAACTTGTCCTTCGGCGAGCGGCCCGTGTGTTCGCCCGTCTCGACGAGGAACTGTCCGTCGGCGCCGATCTCGCCTTCGCCCTTGCGCACGGCGTGCTCGTATAACGAGGCGACGGAAAGGTTACGGTGGATCGCCGTCGCGCCGGCGAGGCCGAGCTGCTCGAGGTGCGTCTTCAGATTGCGGTCGAGATCGGGAAGCGTAAGAATGCGACTAACCTCCGGGCACGAGAGGAACGGGAATTCTCGGCAGGCGAGAATCATTCTTCTTCGAGGAAACGATTCCACATTTTCGCGCCGGCGTCAGCTATGAAACTCGCTGCGCGACGTTACATCCTTGGAAACGATGTCCGTCTTGATCGACCGATATTCGGCGAAAAGCACCGGACATCCGTCCCGGGCGTGGCGGCAAGTCGCACGAGTTGGGCGAAACGGCGGCGATGAACCGTTCGATCGTCATCGCCCTCGCGACGCTCGCCGTGGCCGCGTGCGTTTCCAGGGCGGCCGTCGCCGAGCGTCCCGGGATCGCGATCGGCTCGCTCGTGCCCGGTCCGCTCGACGCGATCACCGACGTGGCGGGGGTACTCGTGGGCCAGGTCACGAAGATCGAGGGCGCGCCCGGCCCGCTCGTGCCGGGGCAGGGTCCGGTGCGCACGGGGGTCACCGTGGTTCTTCCCAACGACGACCCGTGGACCAAGCGCGTCGCCGCGGCGACCTTCGATCTCAACGGGAACGGCGAGATGACGGGCGCGCACTGGGTCGACGAGGCCGGGTTTCTCGAGACGCCGATCGCGCTCACGAATACGCTCGACGTCCCGCGCGTCGACGACGGCGTCATCGATTGGCTGATTCGCAAGCACCCCGGCATCGGCGTCGACGACGACGTTCCGCTTCCCGTCGTAGCCGAATGCGACGATCAGGGGCTGAACGACATCGACGGCCGTCACGTGGCTCCCGCCGACGCCGTCGCGGCGCTCGACGCGGCGCGATCCGGCGACGTCGCGCGCGGTGCCGTCGGCGCGGGGACCGGCATGCGCGCCTTCGGCTTCAAAGGCGGCATCGGTACGGCATCGCGCCGGACGGCGAGCGGCGGATACACCGTCGGCGTGCTGCTCAATGCGAACACGGGTGCCCGGTCGGAGCTGTTGATCGACGGCGTTCCGGTCGGCCGTGCGTTCGCCCACGAGCTGCTGCCGACGATGCCGAAGGCGGCCGCGCTCGCCACGCACGGTCGCGCGGCCGACGGAAGCGTCGTCGTGACGATCGCGACCGACGCGCCGCTCGACGCGCGCGAGTTGCACGAGGTCGCGAAGCGCGCGACGCTCGGGCTCGCACGGACCGGGTTGACGTCGCACGTCTCGAGCGGCGATCTGCTGATCGCGTTCAGCACGACGCGGCTGTATCCGCGCGACCCCGCGACGCCGCTCGCCGCCACGATCGTCAACGACGACGATACGATGGACGCGATCTTCGCGGCGACGGTCGAGGCGACCGAAGCGGCCGTCGTCGATGCGTTGCTCTCGGCGAAGACGACGTCCGGCGCGCGCGGCCTGACGTTCTACGCGCTTCCGGTCGATCGCGTCCGGGCGCTGCTCGCGCGCGCGAAGCGCTGACGGGAGACGGTTAGCGAGCGGGCCCGAGAAAAAGCGGTGCCATCGTCAGGATGGCGTCGACCGAGTCGTCGCCGACCGTAACGTGGCAGAGCGCCTGGTCGCGCGTCATCGTGAAGAGTTCGCTCGTATCGATCTTGTTCGCGTTGTGCCGCGTCGCCCGCTCGAGCACCGCGAGCGTGTCGTCGTCGTCGGTCTTGAAGAAGATCTTCTGCGTGAAGTTCTGGAGTGCCGCATCGACGTGATGCTTCGGCAATACCGAGTAGAGCGACGAGACGCCCTGCGTGGTCCCGAGAACCATGCACCCCGCCGAGCGGACGATGCCGAGCGAGCCGACGTCGGATTCCGAGATGCACAGCTGGTATTCGTCGATGCCGAACACGACCGGTCGATCCTGATCGAGCGTCGCGTCGCCGCGACGATTCTCGAGCGCCGTGAAGAAGCGGCGTTTCGCGAGCGTGTAGATCGCGTGTGCGGCGCGTTCGTACCGCGTGCGCGGGACGTGCAACACGATCACGGCGCCGGCGAAGACCGATTCGATTTGGACGAGGTTCGTGCGGCGCGCGAACGTCTTCGCGATCGCGACGTCGCGCACGGGTTCGAGCAGCCGTGAGACTTCGAATTGCACGGCGCGGCGCGCGTCGGGCGTGAACTGCAAGAACCGTTTGTCTTCGTACGACATCGCCTCGCGGATCGTCCACGCGTCGTCGTCGTCGTGGCCGAGCCCCCGCAGACGCTCCATCGCTTGAATGCGCACCATCGCCGCGAACTTGTCGTCGAAACAATAGTCGGTGAGGTGCTCGAACGTGTAGTACTGCTCGCCCGCCGCCTGCAGCATGCGGAGCGCGTTCTTCATGCGCGTCACGGCGGCGTCGACCCATTGGTTCGATTCGTCGCCCGCGCTGACGAGCGTGTCGCGAAAGTACATCGCGTCGACGTCCGGGCTGCCGCTCAAGAGATCGAGGCCGACGGCGCTGCCCGGCTCGACGACGAGCGCCTCGCGGCCCGCACGCGTCGCGAGCTCGACGGCCTCGGCGACCGACTCCGCTTTCGCGGCGATGATGAAGGCGCCGGCCTGGAGCCGTCCGAGCATGTCGCCGAGCATCGGGTTGTACGCGCGCGTGGTCTTCCCGGAGCCGGACGATCCGAAGATCATCGTGTGCCGGCAGAGGTCGTCGATCCCGAAGACGACGCGCTGGTCGTCATCCCCGAGCGAGAGCGTGCGCGCTGGTTGCCCCACACCACTCGTTCGGCATCACGAACGAGTCCCTGAACTTGCTCGCCGCTCTCTCACGGGCGGCGAGCACCGGGTTCAGGCGACGTGCATCGGCGCCAGGTCGTGTGCCTGGAGGACGGGACCGGGCGAGATGACGTGCCGCTTGAGGCCGAGCTTCGTCGGATCGACGCCGAGCGCGAGCGCCACGAGCTGCGGCAAGTGGAACGTCGGGAGATCGGTGCGGCCCCAGCGCGCTGCCGAGTCCGCCTGATAGCCGTCGAGCGCGAGATGGCAGAGCGGGCACGGCGTCAGCACGGCTTCCGCGCCGTTGTCCTTCGCCATGCGCATGTTCTGGCCGACCATGTTCGGCGCGATGCCCTCTTTTTCGAGCTGGACGTGGAAGCCGCAGCAGCGCGTCTTGCCGGCGTAGTCGACCGGTTCGCCGCCGAGCGCCGTGATCAGGTCCTCGAGCGAGTGGGGGTTCCGTGACGACTCCCAGCCGTTCACCGACTCGGGCCGGATGATGTGGCAACCGTAGAACGGCGCGACCTTGAGCCCGCGGAGCGGGTTGACGACCATCTTCGAGAGTTCGTCCAGGCCGATGTCGTCGATCAGCATCCAGAGAAGGTGCCGGACCGAGACCGTGCCGGCGTACGACGCATTGAATTTGCCGAGGATGCCGTTCGCATGATCGAGGCGTCCCTCTTCCTCGAGCAGCTCCTTGTTCGACGCGCGCATGTGGCCCGTGCACGTCGAACAGATCGTGATCACGTCGTCGAGGCCGAGCGCTTCCGCTTGCGCGTAGGTGCGCGCGTTGAGGACGCGCGCGACGTCGCGATTCACGTCGTTGAGGACCGAGGCGCCGCAGCACGACGCGGCGGTGAGTTCGACGAGTTCGATGCCGAGCTTGTCGGCGAGGAGCATCGTCGAGTTGAAGAGCTCCGTGCACGACTCTTTCGCCACGCAGCCGGGGAAGAAGCCGTATCGCTTCGCCTCGGCCGACTTCGAACGGCGCTTCGCGGGAAGCGCATCCGTTATTGCGACAGCCATTATGCGACCGGGACCTCCATGGATTCGAATATGGTTCGAATTTCTTCGACCTTTTGCACGGGGTGCATGAAGAGCGGCGGGATCTTGCCCTTCGATGCCATGCGCAACCCGAGCGGCATGACCTTGAGCAGACCGCGGAAATTGAAGCGGCCGATCGTTCCGGCGATCACTTCGTTCTCGGCGAGCATGCCCGTCTGTTTGATCGTCTTCGCGACGACGAGCGCGTGACGCGGACCCGGTGCGTCGGTCTGACCGACGGCGATCGAGCGGCGCTTCGTGTCGATGATCCGGTCGTGCGGATCGACGTGCTTCGGGCAATACGAACACGCGTAGCAGTGCGCGCACAGCCAGAGATAATCGTCGCTGATCTGCGCGATGCGCTCCTGCTGCTTGCTGTCGCGCGTGTCTTCGATGAAGCGGTACGCGTACGCGATGGCGGCCGGCCCGGCGAACGACGGATCGACGCTGACGACCGGGCAGAGCGCGTAGCACGTCGCGCACATGACGCAGTTCGCGACGGCGACGAGCTTCTTCATGTCTTCGGGAGACACGCGACGCTCGCGCTCGTGGTCTTCGTCTTTGTCCGCGGGCTGGAGGTACGGCTTCAAGCGCGCGTACTTGTCCCAGAACGGATCCATGTGGACGACCATGTCCTTCATGGGCTCGAAATTCGGCATCGGATCGATCTTCACCGAATTGTCGGCGCGCATGACCTCGCGAATCGGGGTCTTGCACGCGAGGCCGGTCACGCCGTTGATGTTCATCGAGCACGAGCCGCAGATCGCGGACCGGCACGAACGGCGGAACGAGATCGATCCGTCGACTTCGGCTTTCGCGTATTCGAGGGCGTCGAGCACGGTGGACGTGTCCGGAAAGTCGATGTCGACGCGTTCGCGACGGGGTTCCTCGTCGACGGCCGGGTCGAAACGGAAGAGGTCGAGCGTTATTTTCGACATGCGATCAGTACGATCTCACTTCGGGCTTGTATTTGGTGAAGGTGACTTTGCGCGAATAGTCCGGCTTGGGATCGGCGCCCGTGTAGTGCATCAGCGAATGCACGAGCCACTTCTCGTCGTCCCGGTCCGGGTAATCGACGCGCGCCTGAGCGCCGCGCGATTCCGTGCGGTTGAGCGCGCCGAACGCGATCGGCTGGGCGACGTCGACGAGGAACTCCGTTTCGAGCAGCCCGACGAGATCGGTGTTGAACGTCTTGGACTTGTCCATGACGGTCATCGTCTTCGCCGCCTCGCGGACCTCGCGTAGTCCCTCGACGGCGCGCGTCAGTTCGTCTTCCTTGCGGAAGATGAAGACGTTGTCGGACATGACCGCATTCATCTTCTTGCGGACCTGCGCGTGGCGCTCGCCGCCCGTGCGCGCGAGGATGCCGTCGATCCGGTCGCGTTCGCTGCGCAGCGTGCGTTCCGACTGCCGGACGCTCCCGACGCTCTTGACGTACTGGACGGCGTGCTTCGCGCTCCGCGCGCCGAAGACGATCGTCTCGAGGAGCGAATTGCCGCCGAGGCGATTGGCGCCGTGGACGCTGACGCAGGCGACCTCGCCCGCGGCGTACACGCCGGGGATGCGCGTCGCACCGAACTTGTCGGTTTCGATGCCGCCCATCGCGTAGTGCATGCCGGGCAGGATCGGAATGGGCGAATCGATCGCGTCCTTGCCCGTCGCGTCGAGCGCGAGCTCGCGGATCTGCGGCAGACGCTCGAGGATCTTCTCGCGACCGAGGTGCCGCAGGTCGAGCATCACGCAGCCGTCGATGCCGCGCCCCTCGAGGATCTCCGTCCACTCGGCGCGCGAGACGACGTCACGCGACGCGAGCTCGCCCTTGTTCGGGGCGTACTTGAACATGAAGCGCTCGCCCTCACTATTGAGGAGGTAGGCACCCTCGCCGCGTGCGGCTTCCGAGAGGAGCACGCCGTTCTCTTTGAGCGAGGTCGGGTGGAACTGGACGAACTCCATGTCCATGAGCGGGATGCCGGCGCGATACGCGATCGCCATGCCGTCGCCCGTCGAAGCGTAGCCGTTGGTCGTCTTCGCGTACACCCGGCCGAGGCCGCCCGTCGCGAAGATCGTCGCCTTCGCGGTCACGAGTTCGAGCTCGCCCGTGCGCATATTGTACGCGACGACGCCCGTCCCGACGCCGTCCTCGACGCAGAGCGCGGTCGCGAAGTATTCTTCGTAGACCTTGACGCCGAAGCGCTCGAGCTGCTCCCACAACGTGTGCAAGATGACGAGACCGGTGACGTCCGCCGAGTAGCACGTCCGCGGCGAACCGGCGCCGCCGAAGGGGCGCTGCGCGATCCGGCCGTCCGGAAGCCGGGAGAAGATGCACCCGCGATGCTCGAGCCAGACGATCTGGCGCGGCGCATCCTCGGCCATCGCTTCGATCGAATCCTGATCGCCGAGATAGTCCGATCCTTTGACGCAATCGAACGCGTGGTTCTCCGGGGAATCGTCTTCGCGATTGCCGAGGGCGGCGTTGATGCCGCCCTGCGCCGCACCCGAGTGGCTGCGGACCGGATGCATTTTCGAAACGATCGCGACGTCTGCTCCGCCCTCGGCGGCTTCCACGGCGGCCCGCATCCCCGCGAGCCCACCCCCGACGACTACGACATCGTGTTTGATCACGCTTACGCCCTTCTACCGATCATGAAACTTCTTTTCATTCTATCGTAGGGCGCGCCGGCAGCCAAAGGACCAACGTCGCACGCCCGTTCGAGCGGCTTCCGTTCGTCCCGACGGAATCCCGTTCCGGGAGCGGGTGTTAGGCCTTCGAGGCGGGGTCGAACTCCAGGGCGAGCGAGTTCATGCAGTAGCGCTGGCCGCTCGGCGCGGGACCGTCGTCGAAGACGTGACCGAGGTGCGAGTCGCACGCCGCGCAGCGAACTTCCGTCCGGACCATCCCGTGCGAGCGATCCTCGATCAGCGTGACGTTCTTCGCGTCGGCCGGAGCGAAGAAGCTCGGCCAGCCGCTTCCGCTTTCGTACTTCGTGTCGGACGTGAAGAGCTCGGCACTGCAGGCCCCGCAACGGTACGTCCCGTCGGCGTGGTTCCGGTAGAGCGAACCGCTGAACGCCGGTTCGGTGCCGGCTTGGCGGAGCACCGCATAGCGCTGCGGATCGAGTTCGGCACGCCACTCGGCGTCGGTTTTTTGAACGCGTTGCATACCGTACATAACCCGGGGACGGGCTCGACCGTGGCACCCGATTGCGGGACAAGGGCGTGCGCCGCGCTGCCGGAATGGAAGGCCACCCGTGAGTTCGTTCGTCCACCTCCACGTTCACAGTGAATACTCGCTGCTCGACGGCGCGTGCCGCGTCGACGACCTCTGCCGCCGGGCGGCCGAGGGCGGAGCGCCGGGCGTCGCGCTCACCGATCACGGCGTCATGTTCGGCGCGATGGAGTTTTACTACGCCGCGCGCGACGTCAAGCTGACGCCGATCGTCGGCTGCGAAGCGTACATCGCTCCGCGCGGCCGCTTCGATCGCACGGTACGCGACGAAGCCCACGTCACGCTGCTCGCCGCCGATCTCGTCGGCTATCGCAATCTCGTCGCGTTGATCTCGAAAGGGTTCCTCGAGGGGTATTACTACAAGCCACGCATCGACATGGATCTGCTCGCGAAGCATCACGACGGGCTGATCGTGCTCTCGGGCTGCATGTCGTCGCTCTGCGCGCAGCCGCTGCTGCGCAACGATTACGCGGGTGCGACGAAGGCGGCGCAATCGTTCGTCGACATCTTCGGCGACCGGTTCTACATGGAGATCATGCGCCATGGGATCCCGGAACAGGACATCGTCAACGACGGGCTGATCAAGGTCGCGCGCGAACTGTCGATTCCGCTCGTGGCGACGAACGATTCGCACTATCTCAACCGCGGCGACGCGCAGGCGCACGACGTGCTGCTCTGCATCGGGACGGGCAAGACGGTCGCCGATACGAGCCGCATGAAGTTCATGACGGACGAGTTCTACGTGAAGTCGTCCGAAGAGATGCGCGCGCTCTTCGCCGACGTGCCCGACGCGTGCGACAACACGCTCGAAATCGCGAAGCGCATCGACATCAAGATCCCCGAGAAACAGTTCAACATCCCGCTCTATCCGGTGCCGGAGCCGGAGGGCGGTCCCGGTCTCTTCGGCGTCGCGAGCCCCGAGCAGTATCTGCTCGAGATCTGCGAGGCGGGGCTCCTCGAGCGGTACGGCGCGGAACGTTGCGCGACCGACGCGGCGCTGCGGGAGCGGCTCGCGTACGAACTCGGCGTGATCAACAAGATGGGCTTTCCGTCGTACTTCCTGATCGTTTGGGACTTCATCAAATACGCGCGCGATCGCGACATCCCGGTCGGGCCCGGTCGCGGCTCCGCCGTCGGGTCGCTCGTCTCGTACGTTTTGAAGATCACCGACATGGATCCGATCAAGCACGATTTGATCTTCGAGCG
>CAJCIN010000256.1 GCA_903970385.1 Rhodospirillales bacterium
AGGCGCCGCGCGTCTGAGCGTCTACATCTAGCGCTTGGCGGTCGCGCCGGTGAGCCACGTGTCGACGACGCGCTCGGCGAGCGAACGTTCGAAGCCGACGCGTCGTACGAGCGTGCGGACGTAGGCCGCGCCGAGCAGCAGGTCGATGTCGAGATCGAGATCGCGATCCGCGGCGATCTCGCGCCGTTCGCGCGCCGCTTCGAGTACCGTGCGCAACACGCGCCGGCGAGCGCCGTCGATCTCGGCGAGCACTGCCGCGAGCACGCGATCGCGTTCTTCGGCGACGAGCGCGCGCAGGACCGGGCCGAGCGCGGTACGTTCGAGTCCGCGCATCGCGCCGCCCAGCACGGCGATCAAGTCGTTGCGCAGCGATCCCGTGCGCGGCGGATTCGCGTGCGCCGTCGCGGCGAGAGAGCGAACGGCGTCGGCGATCAATTCGGGTTTACTCGGAAAGCGCCGGTACAACGCCTGTTTGCTCGTGCCGACGCGTGCGGCGACGTCGTCGAGCCGCAGATCGCGATAGCCGCGTTCGGCGACGAGCGCGAGCGTCGCGGCGCGGATGCGGTCGGAGAGGTCGGAATCGAGCGCGCGCGTCGTCGGCACGCGCAGTAGTGCGGTGCGCGGGCCCCGGGTGCCTCTGCGGTCCCCCTCGGGACCGGAGCGTCAGTCGGCGAGCGGCGGAGGCGTTGCGGCCGTCAAGACGTCGATCAGCGACGCGAGGTCGGTGCCGAACGTGACGCCGGCGCGGTCCTCGCGTCGGAGGAACCCGCTCGCGAGCGCCTCGTCGCAGAAACGTTCGAGCGCGTCGTAATAACCATCGACGTTGAGCACGGCGCACGGTTTCGCGTGGTACCCGAGTTGCCGCCACGTCACGGCCTCGAAGAGTTCTTCGAGCGTGCCGAAGCCGCCGGGCAACGCGAGAAAGGCGTCCGCGTGCGCGGCCATCAGCGCCTTGCGTTCGTGCATCGACCCGACCACGTGGAGCTCGGTCAGCGTGCGGTGCGCGACCTCGCGCGCGGCGAGCATCTCCGGAATGACGCCGATCACCTCGCCGCCCGCTTCGAGCGCCGCATCGGCGACGGCACCCATCAGACCGACGCGGCCGCCGCCGTACACGATGCCGACGCCGCGCCGCGCGAGCGTCTTCCCCGTCGCGCGCGCCGCCGCGCGATACGACGGACGGTCGCCGTCGCTCGATCCGCAGAACACGCAGATCCGCACGTTATCGCAGCACGGCTTCGACCGACCGGCCGAGAGCGCGAAGCGCGCGCGTGCCGTTGATCGCGAGCGCGACACCGGCACGCGGCCGACGCAGCATCGCGAGCGCGAGCGCGAGTCCGTCCATGCCGCCCGCGCCGTCGAGCGCGCGATCGAGATCCGGAAGTGCGTCGGCCGGCCCGTCGCTCGCGACGCGGACGACGGCGACGGCGACGTCGCGTTGCTGCAGTCGCTCGACGACGGCGCGACTCTCCATATCGACGGCATCCGCGTGCGTGCGCGCCGCGAGTGCGGCTTTGTTCGCAATCGACGTGACGATCCGCTCGCTCGCAAACGCCCGGATGCCGGTGAGCGCTCCCGGCACGCGTGCCGCGAGCGTGTCGCCGAGGAGAGGCTCGAGCACGAGCGTCGCGCCGCCGTCGCACACGATCTCACGGTAGAAGAGCGTCTCGCCGACGTCGCACGCCGGCGAGAGACTGCCGCAGAGCCCGGTGACGAGCGCCGTGCCGATCGGCGCGCCCGCGAGCGCGTCGTCCGCGGCGAGCGCCGCCGCGAGCGGCCCGATCCCCGTCTCGACGACGCGGACGTTCGAGCGCGCGCGTTTCGCGGCGTTCCGCACGGCGTCCGCTTCGGCGCCGCGCGGAACGAAGATCGTCGAGATCACGGCGGAGTCCGCGCTCGCCGGTGCGCTAGTTCTTGCCGAGAACCGTCGTCATCGAACGCCACACGTTGCCGAGCTTCATCGAGTCGTCGGCGGCGGTGGGTTCGAAACCGCAGTGCACCATGCAGTCCGAGCACTTCGGGTTGCCGCTCTTGTGACCGTACTGCGACCAGTCGGTGTCGTTGAGCAGCTCGTGATAGCTCTTGGCGTATCCCTCACCGAGGAGATAGCACGGCTTCTGCCAGCCGAAGAGGCTGTACGACGGCATGCCCCACGGCGTGCAATCGTAATCTTTCTCGCCCATCAGGAAGTCGAGGAACAGCGGGCTCGCGTTGAAATTCCACTTCTTCGTCTTGGCCCGATACGGCGCGAAGATCTCTTGGAACAACGCCTTCGTCTGCCCGGCGTGCAGGAAGTGCTCCTGATCAGGAGCCTTCTCGTACGGATAGCCGGGCGAGATCATCATGCCGTCGACGCCGAGGTCGTTCGTCGCGAAGTCGAAGAACGCTTGGACGTCCGCCGGTTTCGCGTCGTTGAAGATCGTCGTGTTCGTCGTGACGCGGAAGCCGCGTGCTTTCGCCGCGCGGATCGCCTTCACGGCGATGTCGAAGACGCCGTCGCGTGCGACGGCCTTGTCGTGTGCCGGCTGCAGCCCGTCGAGGTGGACGGAGAACGACAGATACTCGGACGGCGTGAACTTGTCGAGGCTCTGTTCGAGGCGCAGCGCGTTCGTGCAGAGGTAGACGAATTTCTTGCGCTCGATCAAGCCTTTGACGATCACGTCGATGTCCGGGTGCAGCAGGGGCTCGCCGCCCGGGATCGCGACGACGGGCGCGCCGCACTCGTCGACCGCCTTGAAGCATTCCTCGACCGACAGGTGCCGGCGCAGCACGTCGACCGGATGCTGGATCTTGCCGCATCCCGAACATGCGAGGTTGCAGCGGAAGAGCGGTTCGAGCATCAGCGTCAACGCGAACTTCTTACGTCCGAGGAGCTTCTGCTTGACGACGTAGCCGCCGATTTTCGCCGCTTGTTTGAGCGTGACTGCCATGGTGGTGCGCTATCTCCGTTTCAGTGGGCCGCGGTATACCCGTTGTCCACAAACCATCGTATCGCCGCGCGGATCGCTCCGTCGATCGGCTTGGGCGCGAAGCCCAATTCATGACGTGCTTTCGACGCGTCGTAGTACATCGACTCCCCGCTCATCTTCACGCCGTCGAGAGGAACGGTCGGCGTGCGTCCGAGCCGGGCGAGAACGCGCTCTTCCGTCCACGCGACGGCGAGCGGTAGCCAGATGGGGACCGTGAAGCGCGGTGGTTTCCGTCCCGTCGCTTCGCCCACGCGTTCCAGCAGGGACTGCAATCGAAGGTTTTCGCCGCCCAGGATATATCGCTCGCCGGTGCGGCCTTTGTCGTAGGCCAGCAGGTGGCCGCGCGCGACGTCCTCGACGTCGACGATGTTGAGCCCCGTGTCGACGGTCGCCCACATCCCGCCGCGCATGAACCGCACGAAGATCTCGCCCGTCGGCGTCGGCTTTCGATCCCACGGCCCGACGGGCGTCGTCGGGTTGACGATGACGACGTCTTGCCCGGCGGCCGCGGCGGCGACCGCCTCGCGTTCGGCGTGATACTTCGAGCGTTTGTACGCGCCGACGAGCTCGCCCGGAGGGCTCTGATGCGTTTCGTCCGCGACGGCGCCGTGCCGCACGCCGATCGCCGCGACCGAACTCGTGTAGACGGTTCGCCCGGCTCCGGCCGCGCGTGCCGCCGCGAGCACGTTGCGCGTGCCGTCGACGTTGCTGCGGACGAGCGCGTCGTAGTCCGCGCGATAGAGACTGTAGTGCGCGGCGACGTGGAACACGGCATCGACCGGCCCGATCGTCGCGGCGAGATCCGGATCGTTCAGATCGCCGTCGACGACCTCGAACGGCAATCCGTCGAGATTCCGCCGATCGCTGCCCGGCCGCGCGAGCGCACGCACCGACCAGCCGTCCTCGAGCAGCGCACGCGCGACGTTCGCGCCGACGAACCCGGTGCCGCCGGTCAGAAATGCCCTTCGGCTCACGTCAGGAGCGACCGAGCGTAACGTAGATCGGGCCGGCCGCTTCCGAGAGCGTGACGAGATGCGATCGTCCGAGATCGATCGGGCGCCCGAGCACGTCGGTTGCCCGGACGTCGTGCCGGCCGCCGAGTGCGATCGTCGCCGTTCGTCCGGCGTCGGCGAGCCAGAGGACGATCGCGTAGCCGGTGCCCGCGTCGTCATCGAGACGGATCGCATGAATGCCGCTCGGCAGATTCGCGTACCGTCCGGCGAGGTGCCGCGAGGCCGCGACGCTCGTGAGCTGCGCGACGGCGCGGTACGCGGGTTTGGGTGCGCCCGCGGCGTCGATGAGACCGAAGTTGTCCTCGCGCTCGGCCGCGTCCGTACCGCCGTCTTCGAGTTCGTACAGAACCGCGAGCGGCAGCCCGAGTTGCCACACGGCGAGCAATTCGCGGACGTCGTACACGGCTTGACGATACCGCGCTGCGGACGAATGACCGTCGCCGAACGACGGCGGGAAATCTCCGTCCGCGGAATATCCCCATTCGGTATCCCAGATCCGAGCCGCGGGATCGTCGCTCGCGGCGATCGCCGCGTGCAATGACGGTATGTCGGCGTCGATCGTCTCCGGCGCGTTATGCGTGCGATAGAGATGAACGCCGATCGCGGTCGCGCCGCGCGTCTCGGGCGACGACACGATCTCGCGCAGCAACGGCGCTTCGAAATGGGACACGCCTCCGGTCGAAACGCGGACGTTCGGATCGGCCTTGCGCATCTCCGCGAGCGTCGTCAAGAACGTCGCCTCGTACAACGCGGGATCCGACAACGCGGCGTTCTCGTCGGGCTCGTTCCACACTTCGAAGACGACGTCGCGCGATCCGGCGAAGTGCTTTGCCGCGGCGGCGGCGTACGCGGCGTAGTGATCGATCGCATGGTGGAACGCGTGCGCGTCGCCGTCGCCCGGGTTTTTATTGCCGTAGTCGGGCGTGTGGTACAGGTGAAAGTTCCCGAACGCGAGCGTCCAGAGGACGCCCATGCCGTTCTCCCGCGCGGTCTCGGCGATCGGATCGAACGAGGAAAAATCGTATCGGTCTGCGACCGTTTCGACGCGCGCCCAGAACAGATCCGTCCGGACGAAACCGAAGCCCAGTTCGTGAGCGAGCCGGACCTGCCGCACGATTTCTTCGCTGGTCTGCGTCTTCGGCGTGTGGATCTCGAGCCCGATCCTCGGGCCCAGTTTCGCGAACGCGGGGCGCGCCGGAACGACGGCGCCGTCCGTGTCGAAGTCGACGATCTCGACGTGCGGCGGCGATGCGAGAGCCGGACGAACGCGCGACGATCCCGCGACGATGCAACACGCGGCCGCGCAGAGCAGAAGCGCGCGACGAAGCGCGAGCATCACGTCGAGTACCGCCGCGTTCCCCGGTGCGCCCAGTCGTCGAAGATCGTGTACGTTACGGGAATGACGATGAGGCTGAGCGCGGTCGACGTGATGAGGCCGCCGATGATCGCGACGGCCATCGGTGCGCGGAGTTCGGCGCCGGCGCCGAAGCCGAGCGCGATCGGCACCATGCCGAGAATCGTGGCGGCGGTCGTCATGACGATCGGTCGCAGGCGTTGTGCGCCGGCCTCCGAGATCGCGTCGGAGCGCGCCATGCCGAGCGCGCGCAAACGGTTGATGCGATCGACGAGCAGGATCGCGTTCTTGTTCACGAGTCCGAACAAGAAGATGACGGCCATGAGCGAGATGAGGCCGAAGTCGGCGCGCGTGATCCAGAGTGCGAAGAGCGCTCCGACGATCGAGAGCGGCAACGCCGTCGCGATCACGAGCGGATCGACCCAGCTGCGGAAGAGGACGCCGAGCACGGCGAGGATGCAGAGCACCGACAATCCGAGCGCGATCCCGAAGTCGCGGAACGTCGTCACGACGTCTTCCGAGTTGCCCCCGAACGACAGCTTCACGTCCTTCGGCAGCGCCTTGCGCGCGAGGGCCAGCACGGCGTCGTTCGCGTCTCCGATCTGCAGCGTCGGCATCAGGTCCGCGGTGATCTGAACGGCGCGCGATCCGTCGACGTATTCGATCGCGGAGAACGGCGTGCCGTCGGAGAGCCCGCTCGCGGAGACGTCGAGAAAGCCTTTGATCTTCCGGAGCCGGTGTTCGAAATCGCGGCCGGCGATTTGCAGCCGTTCGGCGCTCTTGCCGACGAGCGCGAATTGCACCGCCTTCGACGTCTCCGTGCCGACGAACGGAACGTCGGCGACGGTCGTCACGACGCCGTCGAGTTGCGGCAGTCGCGCGCGCACGGCGTCTTCCACGTCGATCGTCTTCACGCGACGCTTCGGATTCAACATGACGTCGATCACGCCGACGTTCGACCGGTTCGGGCGATCGCCGATCGTCGTGTAGACGTGCGTGACGGCAGGATCGGCGCGAACGGACGATTCGAGCGTGGCCGCCATGCTCTGCGTGTCCGCGAGGCTCGTGCCGAGCGGCACTTGGAAATTCACGCGGAATTCGCCTCGATCGAGATGTGGGATGAAGCCCTTCGGAATGAACGGGATCAGCGCGATGCCGGCCGCGAACGCGACGATCGCGAGGCCGATCACGTAGCGACGGTGATCGAGCGACCAGGCGATCGCGCGACGGTATCGTGGATGCGAGATGAAGGAGCCGACGTCGATCTGGCGTGGTCCCGTGCCGCGGCGATGCAGCCACCACGCGGCGAGCGCGGGAGACAGCGTACGCGCGGCGAGGAGCGAGAAGAGCACGGCCGCCGATGCGGTGATCCCGAACGAACGGAAGAACTGGCCGAGGCTGCCGCGCATGAGGCCGATCGGGAGGAACACCGCGACGATCGTCAGCGACGCCGCGACGAGCGTGAGGCCGATCTCTTTGTTCGCGTAGAGCGCGGAGGTCAGCGGGTCTTCGCCCGCTTCGAGATGCCGGACGATATTCTCGACGACGACGATCGCATCGTCGACGATGACGCCGACGACGAGCGCCAGCGCGAGGAGCGTGATCGTTTCGAGGTTGAAGCGGCACACTTTCATCACGATCGCCGTGCCGAGCAACGAGACAGGGATCGCGATCGCGGAGATCGCCGTCGCGCGCCAATCGCGCAAGAATGCCATGATCACGAGCACGGCGAGGACGACGGCGATCGCGAGCGCTTCCTGCGTGGCGCGGGTCGCCTCTTTGATGTACGACGCCTGCTCCGCGGTCCGCACGACGTGCAGCGACGGGTCGCGGTCGGCGAGCGCCGCGACGCGCTCTTCCGACGCCTCCGCGACGTCGAGCGTGTTCGCGCTCGCCGCCTTGACGACGGCGACGGCGACGGCGGGCGCGCCGTCCACGCGATAGGACGACGCGTCGCTTCCGCTCGACGTGCCGCCGATGACGTTCACTTTGAGGACGCCGTCGATCGCGTGCAAATCCGGCGCGATCTTGTCGCGAGCTTCGCGCGCGAGGGCGGCGAGCGAGACCTTGGGATCCACGAGAGCGAACGTGGCGACCGGCGTCTCGTTGAGATCTTCCGTCGAGACCGTGATCTTGGAGCCGGCGGGTAACGCGAGTCCGGCGAGCGACGCATCGACCTGAGCGCGCCGCGCCGCGAGGCTCTGCGTCACGTCGAAAGAGAGGTCGACGACCACGAACTGCGGGTACGTCAGCGAGTGCAGGCGCGTGACGCCGTCGAGACGGTGAAGGCCGGCTTCGATCGGTTCCGTCACCGTTCGCTCGTTCTTCCCGACGTCGATCTCGTTCGTGGTGACGGAGACGATGACGACCGGGAACGCGATGTCGGGGAAGAGGGCGAGCTTGAGCCCGAGGAATGCGAAAACCCCGCCAACCGACAGGATGCCCCACAAGACGATCGTCGCCCAAGGGTAGTCGATCGCGAGGTGGGAGATGCTGGAAAGGCGCTTTAGGGTTTCGCCAGGCCGAGCTTGAAGCGCTGCCGGCTGGTCTTTGAGACGAGCCACCGAGTCGTCTTGTTACTGATCGTCGAGATCGACCCTGCGAGGATCAGGGATCGCACCTCGGCACGGGAGATCTTCACCCCGCCGCCCGATTGCAGCATCGCCGTGGACAGCTCGATCTCGCGGAGCGTGGCGACCGCGAAGAGGACCGGAAGCAGGCAGAAGAGGCGAATCTGGATCGCCATCTTCGGGATCGCGTTGATGTAATCGAGCGAGTGGTGGATGTCTTCGCGCGCGAGCTGCGTGAGCGCAGCGAGCGCTTCGCGATTGCGGACGCGCCAGTCGCCGTGCAGGATCGTCTCGTGACTCGACCCCTTCGCGCGCAACAGCTCCTCCGGGATGTACGCCGCATTTTCGTGCTCGATGTCCCACGCGATGTCTTTGAGGATGTTGATCGTCTGCAGCGCCTCGCCGAAGGCTTCGCAGTTCTCGAGGAGCCGCTCGTAGTCGCGTTGCTTGACGAGCGGCGAACTACAGTACCAAAGGTCGGTGAGCAGATGGCCGACGGTGCCGGCGACGTAGTAGCAGTAGCGACGATACTCCGCCATCGTCTGAATGCGAATGCCGTCCGGATAGCGTCCGACGAACTCGCTCATGCCGCACGTCAGTTCGCGCGTCCATTTCTCGACGATCTCCGCAGATTTCTTCGGTAACGAATGCAGCAGCGTGAAAACGAGTTCCGTTCCGCGCATGAGATCGAGATACGCCGGATCGGCCTCGATGTCGGCGACCTCGGTAGCGAACGTTCGCGCTTTTTCTTCGTCGCTAAAGCATTCCAGGAATCGCGCGAGCAGTTCTTGCCGGCGCGTCGCGGTCGCGGAGCCGTCGTCCTCGATCGTATCCGCGATGCGGCACAAGAGGTAGCCCGTCAGGACGGCTTTGCCGAGGTCGCCCGGCAGGACGGCGATGCCGATCGCGAACGTGCGCGAAACTCGACCGATGATCTCTCGCCCGAACGCGAGCGCGCGCTTCTCGTCCCGGTTTACCACCATGCCTCGGTCCTAGTATCCCTTCCAGACGCTCGCCGCATGCGCACGGCTCGTTAAATTATATCCAGTTACCGCGAAACCCCCGCGGGGCACCTCGGCATCGCGGCGCAGGACTCCCCGGAGGCGGCGGCACACTCCGATAACGATGCGACTCGGTCCGAACGAACTCGATACGCCGTGCGAGGTGCTCTGCATCTCGCTATTGCTTGAGCATGTCGCTCGTGCGCGCGCGTTTCCCTGCACGGTGCCCGCGTGAGCCGCGCCACGTCTGCCGTAAAACGCAACGTGTTGTGCGTCTTCCCGCACTACACGCCGTCGTTCGGCACGTTCGAGAACGCGTACCCGTTCGTCGGCGTCAAGGCGTTCATGCCGCCGCAAGGCATCCTCGTCATCGCGAACTACATGCCCGCGGACTGGAACGTCCGTTTCGTCGACGAGAACGTCCGGAGCGCCGGCCCGGCGGACTTCGTCTGGGCCGACGTCGTCTTCGTGAGCGGGATGCACATCCAGCGGCCGCAGATCGGCGACATCAACCGGCGTGCCCACGCGTACGGCAAGGTGACCGCGCTCGGCGGCCCGTCGGTCTCCGGTTGCCCCGAATACTATCCGGACTTCGACTACCTGCACGTCGGCGAGCTCGGCGATGCGACGGACGCGCTCGTGGCGCGGCTCACCGAGTCGGTCGCGCGTCCGCCGCAACAGGTCCGCTTCGAAACCAAGGACCGTCTGCCGCTCGCCGAATTCCCGGTGCCCGCATACGAGAAACTCGACGTCGCGAACTACTTCCTCGGCAGCGTACAATTCTCGAGTGGCTGCCCCTACCGCTGCGAGTTCTGCGACATCCCCGAACTGTACGGCAACAATCCGCGGCTCAAGACGCCGGAGCAGATCGTCGCCGAGCTCGACGCGATCCTCGCGAACGGCGGCGAGCGGGCGATCTATTTCGTCGACGACAACTTCGTCGGCAATCGTAAGGCGGCGAAGGAACTGCTGCCGCACCTCATCGCGTGGCAGAAGAAGAACGGGTTCGCCGTTCAACTCGCCTGCGAGGCGACGCTCAACATCGCGAAGTCGCCCGACCTGCTCGCGATGATGCGCGAAGCGTACTTCTGCACGATCTTCTGCGGCATCGAGACGCCGGATCCGGTCGCGCTCAAGGCGATGCACAAGGATCAGAACAACCAGATGCCCGTGCTCGAAGCGCTCGGGATCATCCATAGCTTCGGCATGGAAGTGGTCTCGGGCATCATCATGGGCCTCGACACCGATACCGCCGATACGGCCGACAAGATCCTCGAATTCGTCGAGGTCTCGAACATCCCGTTGCTAACGATCAACCTCTTGCAGGCCTTGCCGCGCACGCCGCTCTGGCGCCGGCTCGAGGCCGAAGGCCGGCTCGTGATCGATCAGCCCGGTCGCGAATCGAACGTCGAGTTCAAGCTGCCGTACGAGCAGATGGTCGAGATGTGGCGCCGCACGTTCACGGCGGCGTACCAGCCCGAGGCGCTGTATCGCCGGTTCAAGTATCACGTCGAGCACGTGTTCCCGAACCGCATCACGCCGCCGAACAGCAAGCAGCGCGTCAATTTCCGGAACATCCGCCTCGCGATCCGCATCTTCGGGAATCTTCTCGTGCGCGTCGGACTGCTCAGCGATTATCGCAACGTGTTCTGGAAGATGGCGAAGCAGACGATCGCGAAGGGCGACGTCGAGGCGCTGTTCCACATCGGCATGGTGAGCCATCACCTGATCACGTACGCCCGCGAAGCGGCGGCCGGGCGGCACGGCGCGTCGTTTTACAATCAGGAGATGCGCGAGAGCGCGCAGGACGCGCGCGTGCTCGAACGGTCGGCCTGACCCTGCGCTAGGCTTCGGCGATGCCGACGACCGCGCCGCGTGCGAGCACGTGGCCGGCCATCGCGGCGAGGAGCGCTTTCTTCGACGGCGGGCTCGCGAACCGCGCGAGTTCCGTGTCGAGCGCGAAGATCTGATACACGTAGCGGTGAGGTCCGTGGCCCGGGATCGGCGTCGGCGCGAGATAGCCCGGAAACATGCCCATCGCTCTCCCGAGCCACGCGTCCGGCAGATCCGGCGGGGTACGCGGGCCGGCCTTCGGGATTTCGCCCCCTTCGAAAGCGACTTTCTGCGGCGATAGCCCGTAGGCGATCGCGTGCACGAGCGGTGTGGCGAACGGCACGTCGACGTCTTCGACGACGAGCGCCAACTGGCGCGCGCCCGCGGGAACGTCCGTCCAACGAAGCGGCGGCAGCACCGCATCCTTGCCGCGATACCGCGCCGGCATCATCGTGCCGCTCGCGAAGTCCGGGCTCGACACCTCGATCGTCGCGGGCGCCGCGATGCGCGGGTCGTTGCCGGCGAGTCGCGCGGTACCGCTGCGCAGCGGGCGAAGAAGACGTCCGATCATGACGCCGTTATGCCCGTTCGGTCTAGAATTCGCGGTAGGCCAGAAATTTCGAATCGAGCGTGATCACCGCGCGCTCGCCGCGGCGTTCGACGGCGATCTTCAAATCGATCGCGCTCAGGATGCCGTCGCCGAAGGTCTCGAAGGTCCATTCGCGGATCGCATCGCCGTACACGTCGATCAGTTCGTGCAGCCGGTAGACGAGCGGATCCGAGTTGCGCACGGGCGGCAGCGTGAGCGGCGCGAGCGACGACTCGTCGATCGACAGCGCGTTCGCGAGCTTCGTCGCCGTGGCCGCCGTGAGTTGCGCTTGCCCCGAGAGCACCGCGCCGACGTAGATCGGACTCTTGTCGATCGCTTCGGCGAGCGCGTTGAGACTGAGCCCGAGTTCGTGGCGCCGTTCGCGCAAGTCGTCCAAGAGGTCGGCGAGGAGCGTCGCCGTCGGTGTCGTCGTGATCTGCGTATTCATCGCGCGACCTTCGCCGCGCGTTGCTCAAACGGCTCGTCGCCGGCGCCGGATCGCGCGCACGATCGCGAAGACGGCGAACGCCGCGAGGAGCGCGACGACGCCGGCGAGTACGAGCGCGCGGCCGGTGAAGACGCTGATGCCGCCGCTGCGCGTGCATTTCTCGGCATCCTCCGCGGAGAGCGCCGTCGCCGCGCACCAGTACGTCCGGTAATTCCGCGGCGAGATCTCGGACGCGGCGCCGCCCGAATACAGGTGTTTGTATCGTTCGACGAGCGCGGGATTCGCTTCGAGCCGCGCTTCGTACTCGACGAGCGCCGGCGCGGTGAAGGAGGCGACGCCCTCGGATGCGAGATCGCCCGTGCGTTGCCAGCGGCCGGCGACGTACGACGTCTCGGCCACGTTGCCGACCTCGCCCGCCGCGTCGACGTCGAGCGTGAGGTACGAGGGCGAGTTGCCGAAGATCGGCGACACGGACGGCGCGACGAGGATCGGGACGTTCCGTGCCGGATGTTTCGCGTCGGTGAGGCGAAACGCGAAATGATGCGTGTGGCCGGCGATCAGCAGCGAGACGCGGCTGCGCGGATCGTCGATCGCATCGACGAGCCGCTCGCGCGCCTCGGGGCGCATGAACGGCACGATGAAGAGATGATGTCCGAGATGCGCGGTCGAGTACGCGTCGATGCCGGGGGGCACGTGCATGACGATCCACGACCGCTCGTCCGGCGGGCCGCCGCGTAGCGCGACCTCGAGATCGCCGAGACTGGTCGCTGCAGGATTGCCCGAGCCGCAGCGGTTGCGATAGCGCACGGTCTGATAGATGTCGTTGATGACGACGGCGCGCCGATGCGGCACCGGCAACGTCGCCGTGTAGCCGCCGTCGTGGGAGAAGGTGCGCGCGAACCCGGGCGCCGCGCCGTGCCGGTTCACGAGCGGTTCCCACGCGCGCGCGACCGCATGCAGGAACGGTCCGTCGAGCACGGACTCGTAATCTCCGCAATCGGAATCGTTGTTGCCGAGCGTGATGACGAACTGCGCGTGCGGGAACGTCGCGTCGAAGCGTTTCGCGAGGTACGCCATCGTCGCGCCGGCTTTCGCGAGCGGGAAGCCGTGCGCGAGAAAGTCGCCCGCGATCACGACGACGGGCGGATCGGGATCCTCGCGCACGAGCTGCGCGAGCAGCGAATCGAGCAACGCGCCGTTCGTGTCGTAGCCCCACACGGAGGGCTCGCGGCCGCCAAGGAACGGCGAGTAGTGCACGTCGCTGACGACGAGCCACGGCGCGCGCGGCGGCTCGCCGGCCGACGTGCGGATCGCCGCGAATGCCGCGACGAATGCGAGCGCGGCGACGAGGTGCTTCAGCGATCGCTCCGTTTGTCGCGCGGGTGGGCGGACTCGTACGTCTTGCGCATGTGCTCGATAGACACGTTCGTGTAGATCTGCGTCGTCGCGAGGCTTTCGTGACCGAGCAGTTCCTTGATCGTCATGATGTCCGCGCCGTTCTCGAGCAGATGCGTGGCGAACGAATGCCGCATCACGTGCGGCGTCGCGTGTACCGCCATGCCGCTCAGCCGTTCGATCTGTTTCACGACGGACCAGACCGCGCGCACGCCGAGTCGTTTTCCCTGACGCCCGACGAAGAAGGCCTCGTCGCTCGTGCGCGGCCGGTGGCCGAGATACGCGCGCATCGCGTCGGTCGCGGCCTCGTTGATCAGGACCGTGCGTTGTTTGTTGCCCTTGCCGGTTACGCGCATGACGCGCCGGTCGAGATCGACGTCGTAGAGGTTGAGCGACGCGACTTCCGCACGGCGGATGCCGCTCGCGTAGAGCACCTCGAGGATCGCGCGGTCGCGCAGCCGTTGGAAATCGGTCCGGCCGGCGGGCGCGGGCGTGCGCAGCAGGCGGGCGACCTCGTCCTCCTTGAGCACGACCGGAAGCCGTTTCGGCAGCTTCGGCGGCTCGATGCCCGCCATCGGATCGTCGCTTCGGATGCCCTCGACCGCGAGGTACCGGTAGAATCGCCGCAAGGCGACGAGCTTGCGGCGGATCGCGGCGGGCTGATAGCGCCGCTTGCCGGCGAGATCGAGCACGAACGCTTTGACGTCGGCGCGCTCGGCCGTCGTAACGCTGCGCTCGAGAAATGCAGCGAAGAATTCGAGATCGCGCGCGTACGCCTCGCACGTTCGCGGCGAACGGCCGCGCGCGTAGTGCAGCTCCGTCACGAACGCCGAGATCGCCGGATCCTTCGGCGCGTAGAACGCCTGATCGAGATCCGCTTTTCCGCGCCGTTCGCGCTCAACCGCCATCGCCGTACACCTTAGCCGTTACGAGCGTCATCCTTCTCCACAACCATTCCACATCCTAGAATCGTAGTTTCATGATCTGCGGTCCGTTGTGGACGAACGCTGAGAGCGCGCAGGCAGATCGTGAAACGACCCGGGCCCCGGGGCGACATCGACACGCTCCGAGACGGTGCCGACGCGTCGCTCGGCTCGACGCGTCGGCATTGCGAGGACGGGCTCGGCTAGGGTTGGCCCATTCCGCCGCCCGCGCCGTAGATGTTTCCGGTCGTGTACGACGCGTCTTGGGAGGCGAGTTGCACGTAGATCGAGGCGAGTTCCGCCGGCTGCCCTGCACGGCCGAGCGGGTAGATTTTGCCGAAATTGCGCCAATGTTCTTCGGTGGCGCCGCCGGAGATTTGGAGCGGCGTGTAGATCGGGCCCGGCGCGACGCCGTTCACGCGAATGCCCTTCGGGCCGAGTTGCTTGGCGAGCGACTTGACGAAGTTCATCGTGGCGGCTTTCGTCTGCGCGTAATCGTAGAGGTTCGCCGACGGGTCGTAGGCCTGTTCGGACGTCGTCGCAATGATCGTGGAACCGGGTTTGAGATGCGGCACGGCCGCGCGAATGATCCAAAACGGCGCGTAGATATTTGTCTTCATCGTCCAATCGAACAGCTCCGTCGTCATGTCGAGGATCGACTCGACCTGATGCTGTCGGCCGGCGTTGGAGACGACGATGTCGAGGCCGCCGAGACGCGCGATGCTTTCCGCGACGAGCTTCTTGCAAAAGGCTTCGTCGCGCAGGTCGCCGGGAATGAGGATGGCTTTGCGACCGGCCTTTTTGATGAGGTCCGCGACTTGCGCGGCGTCGGCTTCTTCCGTCGGATAGTAGTTGATCGCCACGTCGGCGCCCTCGCGCGCGTAGGCGATCGCGGCGGCGCGGCCCATGCCGGAATCGCCGCCGGTGATGAGAGCCCTGCGGTTCAGCAGCCGGCCCGATCCCTTGTACGTCGTTTCGCCGTGATCGGGCGGCGGGGTCATCTTGCTCGCGAGGCCGGGCCAGGGTTGAAAGGCACTCGTGTAGGGCGGCCGCGGATACTTGTCGACGGGATCGGCGACCGGTTGCGCGGTCGATCCCGCGTCGGCGGCGTCGGCGACGGCCGGGCTCTGCGCGGCCATGGCGGCGATGCCGGCACCGAGCGTGCCGACGAGGTTGCGGCGTGTGATGTCATTTTCACTCATGAGATTTCCTGACGCTGGACGATGTGGATTCGGCGCACATCGTGCCCCGTGCTCGGTGCGGCCACGCACGCCCGTTCGCTCGTAGGCTTGATGAGTCTCAATCGTTGACAAACGTCAACGATCGAGTACACTCGGCATCATGAACGTTCGATCGATCGCCGGCTGGATTCTCGCCGTTCTCCTCGCGCTGGTCTTCCTCGGATCGGGGCTCGCGAAGCTCACGTCGCAGGCGATGCCGGTCGGCATGTTCGCGCTCTTCGGGCTGCCGCCGTGGTTTATGTATCTCACGGGTGCGCTCGAGGTCGTGACCGCCGTTCTCTTGCTCGTGCCGCGCACGTCGGGCATCGGCGCCGCGCTCGTCGTGTGCATCATGATCGGGGCAACGATCGCGCACGCGACGCACGGGCAGATCTCGATGATCGGCGCGACGATCGTGATCGCGATTCTCGCGGTCGTACTCGGGAATCTGCGCGGCTGGCCGCGTGGTTCGGCGCCGCTCGCTTCCGCCGCGCGTTAGGCGGCCCGGGCCGGCAGATTTTCGAGCGCGAGCGCGGAATGCAACTTCGCGGCGTTCGCTCGATACGACGCCGGACAGACGCTTACGATCGGAGACGCTAGTGAATTGCCCGACCTGTCAGGCGGCCCTCGTGCCCGGTGCGAAATTTTGCGCGAATTGCGGCGCGCCCGCGCCCGCGATCACGCAAGTCGGTTCGTATTCCGAGCCCATCCCCGAAGCGGACAATCCGAAGGAGCCGATTCGTCTCGGCGACATGACGATCAAGGTCGAGGGCGAGCTCGTTCCGGTCGTGGACGTCGAGCTCGGCTCGCAGCAGACCGTGTACTTCGAGCATCACATCTTGCTCTGGAAGCAGCCGAACGTCACGCTCGGATTCATGGGCATCCAGAACGCGGCGAAGCGCTTCTTCTCCGGTCTGCAGATCTTCATCTCGACGGCGCGCGGGCCGGGCAATATCGCGTTTTCGCGTGAAGCGCCCGGTCAGATCGTCGCGATGCGTCTGAAGCCCGGCCAATCGATCGACGTGCGCGAGCATCAGTTCTTGCTCGCGACGAGCAACGTCGCGTACGACTTCTTCTTTCAGACGGGTCTCGCGAACGTGCTCTTCTCGCGCTCGGGCATCTTCATCGACCGCTTCACCGCGAGCCAGGGCGAGGGCGTCGTTCTCCTCCACGGCTACGGCAACGTGTTCGAGAAGCAACTCGGTCCGGGCGAACAGCTCGACGTCGAACCCGGTGCGTGGCTCTGGAAAGATTCTTCGCTCCGCATGGATACGGTGTCCGTGCTGTCGTCGCAGGGGGCCGGCGGTTTGCTCGGCGCGCTCGGCGCGTTCGTGGGCGGTTCCGCGTTGCAGCTCAACCGTTTCACCGGCCCGGGCAGGATCGGCATGCAGTCGATGACGTATCATCCGCCCGCGGCCGAAGGTCCGGCGCAGACCGGCGGCACGAGCAACGTCGGCAACGTCTTCAACTCGCTCTTCGGGCAGAACCAGTAGCGAGCGGACCTAGCTGACGTACGTGACGTTCACGCTGAAGCCGGCGGCTTCGGCGCGAGCGAGCACGGACAAGACATTTTCTATTTCGTCGTCGACGGTCGTGATCTCGCGGGCAGAAATGCCCGCGGATCCGGCGTTGGCCCAGAGCACGCGGCGCGCCGCTTCGAGCGCGTCGCGCAAGCGCGCGGGCGTCGCCTCGAGGACGGGCCAATCTTCGTAGGAGGTCGCGGGAACGATGCGCCAACCGTTGCCCGAGTATTCGTCTTCGTCGACGAACGCGTTTGGGATCGCGGCGAGCATGTCGATCGCGTCTCGGTCGGCGGCGTGCATCGGCAAACCGAAGTCTCCGAGCCGTACCACGTACCGGTAGAAAGCCGTACTTCCGACGCTATACGCGCCTGCCGGCGAACCTACGTTGACGTGCACCATACGGAAAGCGACGTTCGGAGGCCGCGCCACCCGACCTTTCGACGGGAGGAGGATACGCCCGTCACATCTCGGGCGGGAGGGCGACGCGGTCGATCGATTCGAGGTGAATGCAGAGCGGCTCGCTCGGGTTGCCGCCGTCGGTGAAAAGCATCGCGAGCACGGCGTGCTCCGTCAGAAATTCCGTCGCCAAGCG
>CAJCIN010000257.1 GCA_903970385.1 Rhodospirillales bacterium
TAAAATGCCCGCATCCCAGAGCGTTTCGCCGTCGTCGGTAAACCCGCACTTGAGGTAAAAGCCCCGCGCGTGGGTCTGCGCGTGCAGGTGCGCGCGCCGGAATCCACGCCGTCGCGCCTCCGCGACGAGCGCCGTCAGGAGCGCCCGGCCGGCCCCGCTTCCGCGCGCTTCCGCGAGCACGGCCATCCGGCCGATCTGGACCGTGCCCGGCTCGCTCACGTAGAACCGGCCCGCACCGAGAAACCGCGTGCCGTCCCGCGCCAGGACGTGCAGCGCGGCGGCGTCCGTGCGGTCGTGGTCGTCGATCTCCTCGTCGGGCGGAACGCCCTGCTCTTCAACGAACACGCGGGTTCGGATCGCAAGTGCCTGCCGCATGCGCTCCGTATCGTTTATGTCGAACAGTTCAACGATCACGATCGCCTGCGCCCTCTGCGTCGGCGCGGCGCCCGAACGCTATCTCGCCGCGGCCCTGGCGGCGATCGACGGCGCCGTCGATGCGCTCGCGGTCAACGAGAACTCGGGCCTGGCTCGCGCGCCGAACGCCGGGGTCCTCGAGGCGAGTCCGTTCGCGGCGCGGGGGGCGCTGCGCGTGGACCGGCATCCCTTCGTCGACTTCTTCCGCGAGCGGAACGCCTTGCTCCAGAACGAAGACGCGCGTGCGGATCGCGAGCGCTCGGCTCATGCGCTCCGCATCGCTTATGTCGAACAGTTCAACGATCACGATCGCCTGCGCCCTCTGCGTCGGCGCCGCGCGCGAACCGTATCTCGAGGCCACCCTCGCGTCGATCGCCGATTGCGTCGACGTGCTCTGCGTGAACGACAATTCGGGCCTCGCCCGCAGCGACAACGTCGCGACGCTCGAACGCAGCGCGTTCGCCGCGCGCGGGGCGCTGCGCATCGAGCGTCACCCGTTCGTCGATTTCGCCGACATGCGCGATCGCGCGTACGCGCAGGTCGTCGCGCTCGAACGGGCGCCGGACTGGATGCTGTTTCTCGATGCCGACGAAGTGCACGGCGAACAAGTCCGCTACGTCGCTCGCGAAATCTTGCCGTCGCTCGCGGCATCCGTCGGCAGCGTGGATGCGTACACGTATCACATCTACGGCACGTATCGCTGGATGACGGACGTCGCGCGGCGCTTCTGCTTCTACCGGTACGCGCCGGGCGTGCGCTGGGTCAACGCCGTGCACGAGAAGATCGTCGGCGTGCGCGGCGACACGGTCGTGTTGCCGTACGTCTACCATCATTACGGCAACGTCGTTCCGCCCGCGGCGCTCGCACGCAAGTACGGCACCTATTACGCGCTCGGGAATCCCGTCGCCGCCGCGCCGCCTTCGGAAGCGGATGCCAACCTCGACATGTACCTGCGTCGCGCGGCCGAGGTCCGTCCGTACGAATCGCCGCATCCGCGCGCAGCGCGCACGACGCTCGCGGCGCTCGAGGCGGAGTACGCGGCGGAGTTCGCCGTCGTCGACGCGGGATTCCGCGCGCGGCGCACGATCGCGCTACGTGCCGCGGCGGCGTTCCGCGGCGCGAACGAGTCGCTGCGCGTCGCGCTGCGACGCGTGGAGCGGCCGGGATGTTATCGCGCGCCTTCGCGCGCGCTCTGAGGGGTCGCGCGCCAGGGTCCGTCCGTCCGGCGTGAGAACGCGGCCGTCGTGCGGACCTTCTCGTGTACGATTCGCGTGCGTTTCGCGGAAACGGACGCCTTCGGCATCGTCTACTACCCGAACATCTTCACGTTCTTCGATCTGGCCGTCGAGACGCTGCTCCGCGAGGGCCCGCACGATCACTTCGGCGCCTTGCGCGCGACCGGAGCGGGCTTTCCGGCGCTCGAATGCGGCGGCGCGTTCAGTTCGCCGATCTTCGCCGGCGACGAGATCGTCGTCGAGACCGACGTCGAGGACGTTCGAACCCGCGCGTTCCGCGTGCGCCACCGCATCGTGCGCGGTGACGAGACGCTCGCGACCGGCTACGAGGTTCGCATCTTCGCCCGCAGGCCGCCGGGTGCGGACAAGATCGAGGGACTCCCGTTGCCCGACGCGTTGCGCGACTGGCTCGCGGGCGAGCCGTGACCTTCGCGCGAGTGCATCTCGCGACGGGCATCCTCGAGCGCGACGGAGCGTTGCTCCTCGTCGCGTCGCGTTACGCGAACCATCCGGAACCGCTGTGGAATCTGCCCGGCGGGCGCCAACGCGACGACGAGCTGCTCGAGCAGACCGTGCGCCGTGAGTTCCTCGAAGAGACGTCGCTCGACGTCGAGGTCGGCGTGCTGCGCTACGTCAGCGAATCGTACGATCGAGCCGCAGGCGTGCACTTTCTGTGCGTCGCGTTCGACGTGCGCGCCGAAGGCGAGCCGCGCGTACCGCCCGGCGACGCGCACGCCGTGGCGCACGCGTGGATCCCGCATGGATCGCTCGCGGAGCGTCTCCGCGTCGCGGTGGTTCGCGAACCGCTCCTCGCCCATCTCGCCGATCCGTGCCGGCGTTATTTCGGCTTCGCGGAGGCGGGCGTCACGATCGACTTCGCCGACGCGCCGTAGCTCGAATCGTAGCGCACGAGCGCCGCACGCGCGCACGCGACGATCGAGGACGTGACATCGGCGGGCGAAACGATCTCGCGCAAGGCCGCTCCGAGCACGAGCGTTTGCACGATCGCGACGTCGTGCGACGGGAACGCGATGCGCAGCGTCGTCTCCGCATCGTCCTCGGCGACGATCGTGCAGTCCCAGAACGACGTGACCTTCGGTAACGCGCTCGTATCGAGACGCAAAACGACGTCGAACGTCTCTTGCGATCGCCGTTCGATCGAGATCACCGACGCGTTCCAGTGGTCCTCGAGGTTGAAATCCGCCGGGCGATCGAAGCGCTCGTCGCGCACGGCGACGCCTTCGATGCGCTCGGCGCGAAACGTGCGATAGCCCTTCTCCGCTTCGCGCGCGATGAGATACCACACGCCGGCCTTCGCGACGAGCCCGAGCGGTTCGACGTCACGTTCGGTCTGCACGCCGCCGCGGTCGCGATACCGGATCGTCGCGCGGCGATTTTCGTCGGCGGCCGCGCGGAGACGTTGCAACACGTCCGTCGGTTGGCGCGCGCGACTCCAACGGTTGTGATCGACGAGGAGCCGGTCGCGACTCGTTTCGAGCGCGTGGCGCTGCAGTGCGGGCAGCGCGCCCGCGAGTTTTTGCAGGGCGTGCGGCTGCGCGGCGATCCCGAGGTCGGCGAGCGGGCCGGGACCGGCCGAGAACAGCGACCGGAGTTCGTCCGTGCTGAAGCTCGCGAGCGCGCGCCGGTAGTCGTCGGCGAGGACCACGCCGCCGAGGGGACCGCGCTCCATGTGCACCGGCACGCCCGCGCGGCACAGCGCGTCCACGTCGCGGTAGACCGTGCGCTGCGAGACCTCGAGGGCCGTCGCGAGCTCGCGCGCGGTCATGCGCCGTCTGCCCTGGAGCAAGAGCAGACACGAGAGGAGGCGCGCCGACTGCATGGGCGCGACTTTCGCGCAATCATGACGCTCCCTGTCATATATGCGGCGTACGCTCTCGGTATCTCACTCGAACCGAAGGAGTTGCCGCATGACCACCGTTCACGCGAACGCCGCGCCCGTCAAAGGCATGGACATCGTCGCCTATCTCACGAGCGATCCGGC
>CAJCIN010000258.1 GCA_903970385.1 Rhodospirillales bacterium
TCTCGAGCTCTTCAACCGCGGGACGCGTCGCGCCCACGCTCTCGCAGTCTCACTCGCGATCGCTCACCACCAACGGGTCGATGATCGATTGTTGCTGACGTTATGGCATCTGGCCGAACGCTGGGGCCGAGTCTCGCCAGAGGGCATCGCCGTACCACTGCCGCTCTCTCACCAGCGGCTCGCGGATCTTGTCGGCGCTCGGAACGTCGTCGGCCGCCGGCGCCGGCGAGGCGGAACCCACCCACGCGAAAACGATGGCCGCGCTCGCCAGACGACGGATCATGGCCGCGCTTTCGCTCGGCCGTCCGCCGACTCCGCCGTCAGAACGAACCGCCCGCACGGAGCGTCGCGCGTAACGCGGCGGCGCGCTTGCGTATCGCGGTCTTCACCGCCGGATCGCGCGACGCCCAATTGCGCATCGTCAGCGACATCCGCGTGTTCGAGGCGAACCGCTTCTCATTGCGGGCGATGAAATCCCAATACAGGGCGTTGTACGGGCACGCGTCGTCCTCCACCGTCTTCTTCGGATCGTATCGGCAGCCGCCGCAATGATCCGACATCTTATTTATGTAGTTTGCGGACGCCGCATACGGTTTCGTTCCGACGAAGCCGCCGTCGGCGTGCAACGTCATGCCGACGACGTTCGCGACCATCACCCAATCGTAGCCGTCCACGAACATGCACCAGAACCAGTCGGTCATGGCTTGCGGATCGACGCCGGCGATCAGCGCGAAGTTGCCGAGGATCATGAGCCGGACGATGTGGTGCGCCCAGCCGAGCTCGCGCACCGTTCGATGCGCGTCGCGCTGGCACGCCATGTCGGTCTCTCCGTCGCGATAGAACGCCGGCACGGGCAGATCGGCGCCGAGTGCGTTGCGCGTGCGATACTCCGGCATCAACCGCCAATACACGCGCCAGATGAACTCGCGCCAGCCGATCAACTGCCGCACGAAGCCTTCGACGGACGACAGCGGCGCCTCACCGGACCGGTACGCGAGCTCGGCGCGTTCGCAGAGTTCGAGCGGGTGCAACAAGCCGACGTTGATGAGCGCCGAGAGCCGGGAGTGGTAGAGGCGCGCTTCGCCCGCGATCATCGCGTCTTCATACGGACCGAAGTTCGCGAGCCGGTTGCGAAAGAAGTCGTCCGCGTACGCGAGCGCGTCGCGGCGCGACACCGGGATGTCGAACGTTCCGACGACGCCCGGGTGATCCGGAAAAGTCCGTTCGACGAATGCGATCACATCGCGAACGTGAACGCTCGGCGGCACCTCCGGCTCCGGGGGGAAGCGCATGCCGCGCTTCGGCGGTTTCCGGTTCTCCGCATCGAAGTTCCACGCACCGGCCGCGGGCTGCTCGCCGTCCATCAGCAAGCCCGTTTTCTTGCGCATCTTGCGATAGAACGTCTCCATCGTGACGCGGGTCTGGCCGCGCGCGAACAACTCGTCGAACTCCGCGGCCGTCGAGATGAAGTTCGCGTGCTCCGTGATCTCGAGGTCGTGGCCGAGATCGGCCGCGAACGCCCGCAGCGCCGCGTCGAGCCCGTACTGCGTTTGCGTCATCGTGCGGATGCGATCGGGGCGATAGCGTGCGACGTGCTCGCGGAACGGGTGCTCGTAGTCTTCTCGCTCCGCCCGGTAGTCGACGGTCCAGCCGTCGGCGCGCAGGTCGTCGGCGAACGAGCGCATCGCGGCGAAGATCAGGACGAGCTTGCGCTTGTGATACGGCACCTCGCGCGAGCGTGCGATCGATTCCACGAACAAGACGATCGTCGAATGCTTGTCGAGCCCGTGCAAAGCGGTGTTGCGGGGAGTACACTGATCCCCGGTGATCCAGACCGTCGTGAGCGCCATGGAATCGCCGTACCCTTCCGCGAAGCGTGTCGCGTGCCCATCATCGAGACGCGCGAACTCCGTAAGGTGTTCCGTTCGGTCAAGCGAACGCCGGGCGCGCTCGGCGCGCTCAAGACGTTGTTCAGCCGCGAGACCGTCGAACGCGTCGCGGTCGCGGACGTCTCGATGTCGCTCGAAGCGGGCGAGCTCGTGGGGTACATCGGACCGAACGGCGCCGGCAAGTCGACGACGATCAAGATGATGACGGGCATCCTGACGCCGACCTCGGGCACGATCGCGGTCGCCGGCATCGTCCCGCACGAAGACCGGCGGCGGAACGCGCGCAACATCGGCGTCGTCTTCGGGCAGCGCAGCCAGCTCTATTGGGACTTGCCGCTCGTCGAATCGTTCGAGTTGCTGCGAGCGATCTACAACGTGCCGCGCGACCGGTATCGTCAGAATCTCGCGGCGTTCACGGAGCTCCTCGAGATGGGCGACTTCATGACGACGCCCGTCCGCCAGCTGTCCCTCGGTCAGCGCATGCGCGGCGACTTCGCGGCGGCCATGATGCACGATCCGCGCCTCGTCTACCTCGACGAACCGACGATCGGGCTCGACGTCCTCGCGAAGGAAGCGATCCGCACGTTCGTCGCGCGCATCAACGCGGAACGCGGCACGACGTTCATCCTGACGACGCACGACCTCGCGGACGTCGAGCGGCTTT
>CAJCIN010000259.1 GCA_903970385.1 Rhodospirillales bacterium
TTAAGGGCGGTAAGCGCTTCAGCTTTTCGGCGCTCGTCGTCGTCGGCGATCGCAAGGGCAAGGTCGGCTTCGCCATCGGTAAGGCCGGCGAAGTTCCCGAGGCGATTCGCAAGGGCGTCGAGCAGGCGAAGAAGGCGATGATCACCGTGCCGATGGTCGAGCGCACGATCCCGCACGAAGTCAACGTGTCGGTCGGCGCCGGCCGCGTGTTCATGAAACCCGCCGCGCCCGGTACGGGCGTCATCGCGGGCGGTCCGATGCGCGCGGTGCTCGAGCTCGCGGGCATCCACGACATCCTGACCAAATCGCTCGGAAGCTCGAATCCCATCAACGTCGTCCTGACGACGTACACCGCACTCCGTTCGCTCAAGACGGCCGAGACGGTCGCGAAGCTTCGCGACAAGACGGTCGCCGAGCTGTACGCGTAGAGGTTCGCATGGCAGAAAAGAAATCGACGCGCAAGAGCGCGGCAGCGCGCAAAGGCGCGACCCAAGCGAAGAAGGCGTCCGCGCCCGCGGTCGCGCGCGGCGAAGGCCTCAAGGCTTCGAACCCCGGCACGACCCTCGCGGCGCTGCGTGAAAACGCGGGCGCGCGTCCGAAGCGCACGCGCGTCGGTCGCGGTCACGGCTCGGGCATGGTGAAGACCGGCGGCGAAGGCGGCAAGGGTCAGACCGTGCGTTCCGGCGGCGGCAAGGGGCCCGCGTTCGAAGGCGGTCAGACGCCATGGGCGCGTCGCTTGCCGCACAAGCGCGGCTACTCGCAGAAGGCGCGCGACATCGGGCACTTCCGCACGACCTATGCGGTCGTCAACGTCCACGCCCTCGCGGGTTGGGACGCGGCGATCGAAGTCTCGCCGCAATCGCTGATCGAGCACAAGCTCGTGACGAAGGCGCCGGACGGCATCAAGATCCTCGGCGGCACGAAGGCCGGCGCGACGTTACCGCAGGGCCTGCGTTTCCGCGACGTCGTGTTCTCGCAAAGCGCCCGCGAAGCGCTCGCGGCCGCCGGCGCCGATCTCGGCGACGCCGCTCCGTCCTCAGAGTCGTAAGGCTTGCTCGACAACCTTCGCGCCGCGCTCCTCGTCCCGGACATCCGCAAACGCGTCGGCTTCGTGCTGTTCGCGTTCGCGGCGTTCGTGTTCATGATCCACGTCCAATTGCCGGGCGTCGATCAACAGAAGTGGGCGGATCTGCTCAAGGGCGGCACGTTCTATAATTTCCTCGGCTTCCTGTCGGGCGGCGCGCTCCAGAAGCTCTCGATCATCGCGATGGGCATCACGCCCTACATCAACGCGTCGATCATCATGCAGCTGATGACGGTCGTTCTGCCGCAGCTCGAGGATCTCGCGAAGAAGGGCGGCGAGGAAGGCCGCCGGCGCATCAGTCAGTACACGCGTTGGCTGACGATCGTGCTCGGCATCGTGCAGGCGACGACGATGTCGATCAACATGAGCCGCGCGGGCGTCTTCTACGATCCCTCGTGGCAGTTCATCGTGTTCGCCGTGATCGCGTTCGTGTCGGGCACGCTCTTCCTGATGTGGCTCGGCGAGCAGATCACGGACAAGGGCATCGGCAACGGCGTCTCGCTGATCATTTTCATCGGCATCGTGCTGCGCTACCCGACCTACGTGAGCCAGACGCTGAGCGCGGGCGCGCACGGCGACTTCAACTATCTCGGCCTGTTCCTCTATCTCGCGATCGCGCTCTTCACGATCGTCTCGATCATCTTCATGTATCAGGGGCAGCGCCGCATCCCGGTGCAGCAAGCGCGCCGCGTCGTCGGTCGCAAGATGTTCGCCGGCCGCTCCTCGTACATTCCGTTGCGCCTCAACAACGCGGGCGTCATCTCGATCATCTTCGCGATCTCGATCCTCTTGCTGCCGCAACAGGCGATCTCGTGGTTCCAGCACTCTGGCGTGACGCCGAAGTATTTCAACCTCGGGCCGATCGGCATTCCCGCGAACGCGACGGCGTTCTCGCTCGATCTCAACACGTATTTCAGCCCGAACAGCGCGCTGTACAACCTCGCGTATTTCGTGCTCGTCGTGATGTTCACGTTCTTCTACAGCTCGATCGTCGTCAACGTCAAAGACATCGCCGACAATCTCAAGAAGAGCGGCTCGTTCATTCCGGGCATCCGGCCGGGCATCCCGACCGAGGATTACATCAAGCGCATCTTGCTGCGCATCACGACGGTCGCGGCGCTCTACCTCGGCTTGCTCGCGATCTTGCCGTCGACGCTGCAAAAAGGCCTCGGCGTGACGACGTTCTATCTCGGTTCCACGTCGCTCCTGATCGTCGTCGGCGTCGCGCTCGACACGATGACGCAGATCGAAGCACGTCTCGCGATGCGCGATTACAAGGGCTTCATCAAACGATGAGCCCCCAGGCCACGCAGACGATGCGTCTCGTCTTCCTCGGGCCTCCGGGCGCGGGCAAGGGGACGCAGGCGAAGGTGCTCGAGGACCGGTTCGCCGTCCGCCAGATCTCGACGGGCGACATCCTGCGCGCGAACGTGAAGAGCGGCACGCCGCTCGGCCTCGAAGCGAAATCGTTCATGGATGCGGGGCAACTCGTTCCCGACGACGTCATCATCCGGATGATGCGCGGCGAACTCGCGGGCGGCGAATCGTTCATCCTCGACGGATTTCCGCGCACGATCGCGCAGGCGCAGGCGCTCGACGAAACGCTCGCGTCGCTCTCGTTGCCGCTCACGGCCGTGATCATGTTCGAAGCGGATCGCGACACGCTGATCGCGCGGCTGACCGGCCGCTGGACGAATCCGCGCACGGGCCGCACCTATCACGCCGTGTTCAACCCGCCCAAAGTCGCGGGCATCGACGACGAAGACGGCGGACCGCTCGAGCAGCGTCGCGACGACACCCGCGACGTCGTCGTCGAACGGCTCGGCGAGTACGACGCGAAGACCGCTCCGCTCATCGAGTATTACCGCAAGACCGGTCTCCTCGTGTCCGTCGACGGCCTCGAGCCGATCGACAGCGTCACGTCCGCCGTGTTGTCGGCGATCGACGGACCCGCGAAGGCGCGCCCGTGATCACGATGAAATCGGCGCGCGAGATCGAGATCATGCGGCGCAGCGGCAAGATCACGTCGAGCGTCCTCGCGATGCTGCTGCAGACGGCCAAGGCCGGGATGACGCTCGGCGAACTCGACCGGCTCGCCGAAAAGGGCATCCGCGATCGCGGCGGCATTCCGACGTTCAAGGGCTATCAAGGGTATCCGAATTCGATCTGCGCCTCGGTCAACGAGGTCGTCGTCCACGGTATCCCGGGCAATCAGGTGCTCAAAGACGGCGACATCCTTTCGATCGACATCGGCACGACGTTCGAACGCTACGTCTCCGATACGGCCGCGACCGTCGCCATCGGCAACGTGTCGGTCGAGGCCGCACGGCTGATGCGCGTCACTCAGGAATGCCTGATGATCGGCATCGGCAAGATGCAGAAGGGCAATCGCCTTTCGGACATCGGCCACGCCGTCCAGGCCCACGCCGAGTCGCACGGCTACGGCGTCGTCCGGGCGCTCGTCGGCCACGGGGTCGGGACCAAGATGCACGAGGAACCGCAGGTCCCGAACTGGGGCGAGGCCGGCCGCGGCATCGTGATGCGGCCCGGGCTCGTGCTCGCGATCGAGCCGATGATCACGGGCGGCACCCACGACGTCGCAACCATGGCCGACGGCTGGACGGTCGTGACTGCGGATGGTAAGCTAGCCGCGCACTTCGAGCACACGATCGCGCTGACCGACGACGGGCCGCGTATTCTGACGCTTCGAGAAAACGACTTCCTGGAACTCGACGTCGCACCGTATCGACCCAAGGAAGAGATCGCCGCGTAGGCGGCCACCACCATCGTCCGCACACGCATAGGGAACGTTATGAAAGTTCGTCCGTCCGTCAAACGCATTTGTGAGAAATGCATCGTCATCCGTCGCGAGGGTAAGGTCCGCGTCATCTGCGAGGTTAACCCGAAGCACAAACAGGTCCAGGGGTAAAGCATGGCACGTATTTCAGGCATCGATTTACCGCGCGAGAAGCGCATCGAGATCGGGTTGACCTACATCTTCGGCATCGGGCTTCCGACCGCGCAGAAGATCTTGGCGCGCTCGGGCATCGATCCGAACACTCGCGTCAAGAACCTCACCGAGGACGACGAGAAGAAGCTGCGCGAAGCGATCGACGGCCAGATCAAGGTCGAGGGCGATCTGCGGCGTGAAGTCGCCGGGCACATCAAGCGCCTGACCGACATCGGCTGCTATCGCGGCCTGCGCCATCGTCGCGGCCTGCCGGTCCGCGGTCAGCGCACGAAGACCAACGCCCGCACGCGCAAGGGTCCGAAGAAGACCGTCGGCGCGAAGAAGAAGGCGACCAAGAAGTAGCGTCCGGCCACGCCCGGAACGGCGCGGCGACCCACGTGTGAGAAGAGAGCCGGCGTCGCGACGCGCCGGCTCTCTTCGCGTCCCGAGCTATTCGATGACGGCGTGCATCTCGGCCGTCGCGGCGGCTTTCTTCGGCTTCGAGAGCAACATCACGGTCGGGATCGAGACGAGAAACACGATCGCGCAGATGCGGAACACGTAATCGTACGACACGACCGTCGCGTTCTGATCGACCATCGTCGCGAGTTGCGCCATCGCCCGGACGCGATCCGTCGCGTTGTGGAGCATCGTGCCGACCGGGCCGTTCGAGAGGGTCACGTTCGCGGCATAGACGCTTTGCGCGAAATCTTCGCGCCGCGTTTGGATGAGTTCGAGGATCGCGATGCCGAGGCTGCCGCCGAGTTGCCGGACGAGCGTGTAGAGCCCCGTCGCGTTCGACATCGCGGCGCGCGGGATGCCGCTGAGCGCGACCGTCGTGAGCGGCACGAAGAGGAAGCCGAGCGCGAAGCCTTGCAGCACGCGCGGTCCGAAGATGTCCCAGAAACCGGCGTACTGGTTGAGCCCGCCCATCCACCACGAACCGGCGGCGAAGAGCGCGAGCCCGATGCCGATCTCGAGCCGCGGATCCATGACGGAGGTGAGCCGTCCCGCGATCGGCATGCTGATCATCGTCGCGATGGCGCCCGGGAGAAGCGCGTAGCCGGTTTGCAGCGCGTCGAAGCCGAGCACGTTCTGAAAGAAGAGCGGTAAGACGAGGTTGAGCCCGTAGAGTCCGAAGCCGCTCACGACGCCGATGATCGTTCCCGCCGCAAAGGAGCGCGAGCCGAAGACTTTGAGGTCGACGAACGGGTGCGGATCGCGCAACTCGCGCACGATGAAGAACCCGAGCGCCGCGACCCCGACGACGGTGAGCGTGCAGATCGACGCGGAAGAAAACCAGTCTTCGCGCTGCCCGCGTTCCAAGACGTATTGCAGCGACGCGATTCCGACCGTCATCGCGCCCATGCCGATCCAATCCGCGCCGCGTTCCGGCTTCACGATGTAGGCGGGATCGCGGATGAAGAGCATCGTCATCACGAAGGCGAGGATGCCGATCGGAATGTTGATGTAGAAGATGAGCGGCCACGAGAAGTTGTCGACGATCGCGCCGCCGATCGTCGGGCCGATCGCGGGGCCGACCATCGCGCCCATACCGAAGATCGCCATCGCCGCGCCGCGCTTTTCGGGCGGATACGATTCGAAGAGGATCGCCTGCGCCGTCGGCTGCAAGGCCCCGCCGCCGATCCCTTGCACGATGCGCCAGAAGACGAGCGTCCAGACGTCGTTTGCGGTGCCGCACAGGAACGAGGCGATCGTGAACACCGCGAGCGAGAGTGCGTAGAATTTCTTGCGGCCGAGCAGCGCCGTCAGATAGCCGTTCAGCGGCATGATCACGACGTTCGCGAGGATGTAGCCCGTCGCGACCCACGAGATCTCGTCGGTGGCCGCGCCGAGGTTGCCCGCCATGTTCGGGAGCGCGACGTTGACGATCGACGTATCGATGATCGCCATGATCACGCCGAGCATGACCGTCGCCGTCACGAGCGCGACGGGCGGTTCGGGCCGGGTGCGAACCGGCGCCGTCGAGGCGGCCGGTCGCGCGGGCGCGCGCGGAAGCGCTAGTGATGCGATGACGGATTCTCCGGGAAACGTCCGGGTAGGGAGATCATGGGTGACGTGTAAGTCACTCTACCATCTCAACGCCTAGGGAGCCTCTTTCGTGCCGTACGAAGTGATCAAACGGGTCGGGCGCCGCTCGTACCGCTACCGGGTCGAAAGCATCCGCGACGACGCCTCCGGAACGCACCGCAAACGGTGGACCTATCTCGGCGTCGCGCCGTCCTCCGCGACGCCGGAGCCCGCGACGCGCCGCCCGGTCGCGAGCGATTCCCGCGAACGTCTGCTCGACGCGTTCGAGCGGCTCGCCGCCCGCGAAGCCTACGGTGCGATCACGGCGTCGGCGATCTCGGCGGAGGCCGGGCTCGCGCACGGCACGTTCTACCGGCACTTCCGCGAAAAGCGCGCGATCTTCGATTCGGCGGTCGAGCGCGTGCGCGAGGAGATCGTCGCCATCACGCCGTCGTTCTCACCGCCGTACGGCACGCTCGCGGAAGAGCGAGGGCGCGTACGGCGCTGGATCGCCTCGGCGCTCGCGAAGCCGTCGCATCATCCCGGCGTCATGCGAGCCTACTTTACCGAGCTGGACGGCGACGCGACGCTACGCGCCGTTCGTGACGTCCGGCGTACCGAACGTATCGCCAGGCTCGCCGCTTACTTCGACGCGCTCGGTGCGGCCGCGACGATCTCGGCGCTGCGGTCCGTCGCCGTCGCGACGGCTCTCTCCGTCATGGTCGAGGGCGCGATCCGCGATGCGGTCAACACGCGCGCGCCGGTGGCGGCGAGCGTCACCGAAGGCATGCTCGATCTCGTCGACAGGGCGATTTTCGAATCGGGCACGGACGGGCCGTCCATCGCCGCCGCGATTTCGATCGCGTCTTCGGGTAGCGCGGCGACCGAAACGCGAGCGCCGGAGTCGTAGGTGAAATATCCGACGTAGATGCCGACCAGATCGCCGTTCTCGTCGAATACGCCGCCGCCCGAGTCGCCGCGCCGGCACGACGAGCACGCGAGCGCGTATCGCCCCGCGGCGGCTCCGTCCGGCATCGGTCCGCCCGTCTCGATGACCGAGCCGGACTCGAACGCCTCGCCGCTCCCCCAGACGCGAACGCTCTCGTGGGCTCGCGGAGCGGCGACCGGCGCGACGTGCAGTCCCGCGGCGACGTCGGGATCGACCGTCGCCTCGATGATCGCAACGTCTTCGCCCGGCACGAGGGCGACGATGCGCGCGGGAACGGTCACGCCGTCCTCGACCTGCACCGACAGGAGCCCGAACGTCGCGACGTGCTTCGCGGTGACGATGCTGACGCGCTCTCCGGACACGGCGACGATCGTGCCGGCGCCCGTCCCGCGCTCGCGCTCCGTCAGGGCGGTGACGATGACGCCGCCGTCGTTCGAACGGTCGACGGCGGCCGCCGTCGCCGGCGCCGCGGGCAACGCGAACGAGCCGATCGTCAGTACGGCGGCGAGCACGATTTTCAAGCGGACGAGCGTTCCTTTCCGGCGGCAGTGCGTCTACCGTCCGAAAAGGATACGGGTTATTCGACCTATGCTACAAGCGTTTCCGACCTACTGTGCGAGGGACCGGCCGACGCCGCAGCGAGGGCCGTCCGACGTGTGACGCGACATCAAAAGCGCCCGGCTTTCACCGGGCGCTGACGTGATGTGGACCGCGTGGAGCGAACGTTACGTTTTCTTGTGGTAGCCGGTGTCTTCGTCCGTCACGGCATCGGCGTGACGCACTCCGAGAAATTTCTGGTCGTACCGGATCTTGACCATGTCGCCCTCGCGGATGTCCTTGTACGCGGCACCCTTGCCGTGTTTGCTGAACGTCGCGCCGCGGAGGAGGAAGCTCAGGGTCTGCGGCTTGCCGCCCTCGATGCCGTGAACCTTGATGTTCCCGGCGGACACGTGGACGACGGTGCCCTCGAAATCCCGGTGGGACGAGCTGGCCGCCGAGGCCATTCCGAGCGGCGCGCCGAGGACGGCGCCGAGCGCGAAGGCCGAAATGGTGTTGCGAACGATGTGCACGAAGTTCTCCCTTCTTTCGGCTACGGGCGTACCCGCGCAAGCGAGCCGCATAACATACGGTTGACCGCATGCGCCGTTTTTAGGTATACTCTCTCGTCGGCACTTCCGCCGGCTTTTCGTGCCCGCGCGCACGTCCGGACGCATCGCCGTTCGTCCGGTTTCGAAGAGATCTTCGCCGCCTCGCCGCAGAGGTCCGAAGATCGAGGCGACGACACCCCGGGTTCGTCACGCGGGGCAAGATAAACATCTGGAGTAGCATTGGCCGCCAAGAAGCAGACCAAGACGCGGAAGAAGCGCGAGTTCAAGAACGTCGGTTCCGGCGTCGCGCACATCCATTCGTCGTTCAACAACACGATCGTCACGATGTCCGACAACGCCGGCAGCGTCATCGCCTGGGCTTCGGCCGGCAACCTCGGTTTCAAAGGATCGAAGAAGTCGACGCCGTTCGCCGCGCAGATGGCGGCCGAGGCCGTCGCGCGCAAGGCGATGGATCACGGCATGAAGTCCGCCGAGGTCTACGTGAAGGGCCCGGGCGCCGGTCGCGAAGCCGCGATCCGCTCGCTGCAGGCCGCCGGCCTCGAGATCACGTTGATCAAGGATGTCACGCCGATTCCGCACAACGGCTGCCGCCCTCCGAAGCGGCGCCGGGTCTAGGTAGAGTAGAAGATGTCGCGTTATACCGGTCCCGTTTGCCGCCTGTGCCGCCGCGAGACGGCCACGAGCAAGACGGGCGAAAAGATCAAGCTCTTCCTCAAGGGCGACCGCTGCCTGTCGAAAAAATGCGCCGTCGAGCGCCGCGGCACCGCGCCCGGCCAGAAGACGCAGGGAAAGCCGAGCCGCCAGAAGGTCTCGGAATACGGCCGTCAGTTGCGCGAGAAGCAGAAGATGCGCCGCTACTACGGAGTGCTCGAGACGCAGTTCGAGAATTACTTCCGCCGCGCGGCGCGCGTGCCCGGTCAGACCGGTAAGACGTTCCTCCAGTTGCTGGAACGCCGCCTCGACAACGTCGTGTACCGGATGAACATGGCGATGAGCCGCGCTCAGGCGCGTCAGCTCGTCACGCACCGGCACTTCCGCGTGAACGGCCGGATCGTCAACATCCCGTCCTTCCTCGTGAAGCCGGGCGACGTGATCACGCTCGGCGATCGCGCGAAGAAGTCCGACGTGTTCCAAGCGAACGCGGAGTACGCGAAGAACCGCCCGCACCCCGAATGGCTCGAACTCGACGAGACCGAGCTCGCGATCAAGGTCGGTTCGCTGCCGTCACGCGAGCAGATCGACACGCCCGTCGACGAACAGCTGATCGTCGAATATTACTCGCGCTAATCTTTAACCACTAGCCGCCGTTCGGCGTACGATCGTGGTCACCCGGGGTGGCTGCGGATAACGTAAACGGCATGTAAGGATCTCATAGAATGACCGTCATCGATTCGCCGCAGGGCGCTTCCATCGAAGTCCGCGAGCGGCGCGACAACTACGCGAAGTTCGTCATCGAGCCGCTCGAGCGGGGCTTCGGCATCACGCTCGGCAACTCGCTGCGCCGCGTGCTCCTTTCGTCCATCCCGGGCGCGGCCGTGACGTACGTCAAGATCGACGGCGTGCTGCACGAGTTCTCGACGATTCCGGGCGTCGTGGAAGACACGACGAATCTGCTGCTCAACCTCAAGGGCCTCCCGATCAAGCTCAACAGCGACGAACCGAAGGTTCTGACGCTGTCGGTGAGCGGTTCGAAGGAAGTCACGGCGAGCGACATCACGCCGGACTCCGACGTCGAGATCCTCCAGCCGGATTACCACATCGCGACGATGACCGCGAAGAGCGCGAAGCTTCAGATGGAGATCGGCGTCGAGAAGGCGCGCGGCTACGTGACCGCCGACAAGCAAAAGAACGTCGAACACATGATCGGTCTGATCCCGATGGACTCGATCTTCTCGCCGATCCGCAAGTGCAACTTCACGGTCGACGACACGCGCGTGGGCCAGTCGGTCGACTTCGACCGCGTTACGATCGAACTCGAAACGAACGGCTCGATCACGCCGGACGACGCGCTCTCGACCGCGGCGACGATCCTCCAAGACCAGCTCGACCTGTTCGTCAACTTCACGCAGGAAGAGAAGCCGCCCGCGGCCGCGCCGACGAGCGAATGGGACGTGCCGGTCGAGACGTTGAATCTCTCCGTCCGGTCCTTCAACTGCCTCAAACGTGCCGGCATCTCGAAGGTCTCGGAACTCCTCGATATGACGGAAGACGAGATCATCAAGATGCGCAACTTCGGTAAGAAGTCGCTCGACGAGATCAAGCAGGTCCTCGAAGAGCGCGGCCTCTCGCTGCGCCAGCCCGCCTAGGAAGTACGATGCCGCACCAGATCGCCAAGAAACGTCTCTCCCGAACGGACGGCCACCGCAAGGCGCTACTCCGGAACCTCGCAACGTCGTTCTTCAAATACGAGAAGATCGAGACGACGACGACCAAGGCCAAGGAAATCTCCAAGGTGGTCGATCGCCTCATCACGACCGCGCGGCGCGGCGATCTGCACTCGCGCCGGTTGATCGCGGAATATCTGCTCGAGCCGGCCGTGACGAAGAAGCTCGTCGACGTCATCGCACCCGCGATGCGCGATCGCAGCGGCGGCTACACGCGGATCATCAAGTCGCGCGTGCGACCGGGCGACGCCGCCGAATTGTCGTTCTTGGAGCTCGTCCGCTAGCAATCGCGCTTCGGCCGGCGCTCTCGCCGGCTCGCGTCCGCAGCGACCCCATGCTCACACAACCTCCGAGTACGACCCCGCAACAGCTCGCGCCGATCGTGCGTGAGTTCGTTGCGGATGCGTTGACTCCGATTTCCGCTTACCTCGCCCTGGCAACGCCGGGGCGTTCGTGTTTGCTCGAGTCGGTCGAGGGCACGGATCGCATCGCGCGCTTCTCGTTCATCGGGCTCGACTACCTCGAGACGGCGACGTTCGACGACGATCCGGACATGCTCGACGACATCCGCGCCCTGATCGCCGCGTACCGCCTCGACGTGCCCGGCTTACCGTTCTCCGGCGGCGCCGTCTGCGTCTTCGCGTACGATGCCGCGCGCGTGCTCGAGCGCATCGGTCCGAAGCCGGCGGCGGGGATCGACGTGCCGGACGCGCTCGTCGTCGTTCCCGGCACGTGGGTCGTGTTCGATCACTTCACGCACCGCGTCACGTTGATCGGATTCGCGCGCTCGGACGACGAGCGAAGCGAGATCGAACGTCGCCTCGACCGGTACATCGCGCAGCTGCTCGGCGTCCGGCCGACGATCCCGGGGAACGTGCGCGCGAAGGGCGACGTGCGGCAATCGCTCACGAAGGACGAGTATCTCGCGGGCGTCGCGCGTGCGAAGGCCGCGATCTACGAAGGCGACGTCTACCAGCTGCAACTCGGTATCCAGTTCTCGTGCGAACTCGACGGCACGCCGTTCGATTTCTACCGGCAGATTCGCACGCGCAACCCGTCGCCGTACATGTTCTTCATCGAGCACGAGGGTCGCGCGGTGTTCGGCGCATCGCCCGAGTTTCTCGTCCGGCTCGACGGCTCGCGGGCCCGCGTCCGGCCGCTCGCCGGCACGCGACCGCGCGGCGAGACGGCGGAACGCGACAATGCGATCGCGGCCGAGCTCCTCGCGAACGAAAAAGAGCGCGCCGAGCACGTGATGCTCGTCGACCTCGGACGCAACGATCTCGGTGCGGTCTCGACGACCGGCAGCGTGCGCGTCGACGAGCTGATGGTCATCGAACGCTACAGCCACGTGATGCACATCGTCTCGAACGTGACGAGCGAACTGCGCGACGATCGTGACGCGCTCGACCTCTTCGCCGCCGCATTTCCCGCCGGCACCGTAACGGGTACGCCGAAGATTCGCGCGATGCAACTGATCGACACGCTCGAGCCGGTCGCGCGCGGCCTGTACGCGGGAAGCGTCGCGCACATCCACTTCGACGGCGACATGGACTCGTGCATCGTGCTGCGCAGCGTGACGACGGCCGGCGGCCGCGCGTACTGGCAGGCGTCGGCCGGCATCGTCGCCGACAGCGACCCGCTCGCCGAGCACGACGAGATCTACGCGAAGACGCGCATCGTGCGCGACGTTCTGGCGCTCGACGACGCGCGGGCGGCGTCATGAACGCGGAACGCTCGCCGCGCCTGCTGCTCGTCGACAACTACGATTCGTTCACGTACAATCTCGCGCACCTCTTCGGCTCGCTCGGCGCGACGGTCGACGTCGTCCGCAACGACGACGCGCGGCTCGACGCGGCGTCGGTCGCCGCGGCGGATGCGATCTGCATCGGGCCGGGGCCGGGGCGTCCGGCGGCGGCCGGCAAGACGATGCAGGCGATCGGATGGGCGATCGACGCGCGCCGGCCGTTGCTCGGCGTGTGCCTCGGGCAACAGGCGATCGGCGAATACTTCGGCGGCGTCGTCGAACACGCGCCGCAGTTGATGCACGGCAAGACGTCGCGCATCGAACACGACGGGTCCGGCGCCTTCGCGGGCGTGCCCTCGCCGTTCGATGCGACGCGGTACCACTCGCTGTGCATCGCGCACGCACCGTTTCCGCCGGAGTTGCGCGCGATCGCGACGAGCGACGACGCGGTGATCCAAGGCATCGCCCATCGGACGCTCGCGATCCACGGCGTCCAGTTCCACCCGGAGTCGGTGCTCACGCTCGAAGGCGCACGTATCTTCGGAAACTTTCTCGCGCTCGCGCGGGTGCCGGCGTGAACGCCGATTATCGAGTGTTGCTGCGTAGCGTCATCGCGGGCCGCGATCTCACGGCGGCGGAGATGGCGTTCGCCGTCGGCGCCATCATGGACGGCCTGTGGACGCCCGTGCAGGCCGCGGGGCTGCTCGGCGCGCTCGCGACGAAAGGCGAGGCGTCGTCGGAAGTCGTCGGCGCCGCGGAGGCGATGCGCGCGCGTTCGCTGCACGTCGATCATACGCTCGACGTCGTCGTCGACACGTGCGGCACGGGCGGCGACGGCGCGCAGACGATCAACGTGTCGACGGCGGCCGGCTTCGTGCTCGCCGGCTGCGGCCTGCACGTCGCGAAGCACGGCAATCGCGCGGCGTCGAGCAGCTGCGGCAGCGCGGACGTCTTGGAAGCGTGCGGCATCCGCATCGACGAGCCGCCCGAGATCGCGCGCACGCAACTCGAGCGCGACAGATTCGCGTTTCTGTTCGCGCCGCTCTATCACGGCGCGCTCAAAGAAGTCGCGCCCGTGCGGCGCGAGCTCGGCGTCCGGACCGTCTTCAACATCCTCGGGCCGCTCGCGAACCCCGCGCGCGCGACGCACCAAGTGATCGGCGTCGCGAGCCCCGCGCATCTCGAGCTCGTCGGCCATGCGTCGCGCGAGCTCGGAACGCACGGCGGCGCCGTCGTGCACGCGCGCAGCGGGATCGACGAAGTCGCGGGCGACGTGCCGACGTCGGTCTTCCAATTCGATCGTGCGGGAACGCGACGGTGGACGCTCGACCCGGCCGATTACGGCGTGCACGCGCCGGCCGATGCGCTCGCGGGCGGGACGCCGGCGCACAACGCGGCCGCGCTACGTGCGATCCTCGAGGGCGAAGCGTCGCCGCGCGCCGACATCGTCGCCCTCAACGCCGCGCTCGTCCTCGTGGTCTCCGAACGCACCGCGGGCATCGCCGAGGGGCTCGACCTCGCGCGGCGCGCGCTTTCGAGCGGGGCCGCCCTCGCCGTCTTCGACCGTCTTCGCCGTCCGACCGAATTGGAGTTCGCATGAGCGACATCTTGCAGCGCCTGTATGCGGCCAAAGAAGCCGCGTTGCCGGAAGAACGGGCGCGTCACAGCTACGAGGAGCTCGTCGAACGCGGCGAGGCGCGACGCGCGGAGCGGCGCCCGTTCGCCCGGGCGTTGCACGACGCGCGCGGACCGGCCGTCATCGCCGAGATCAAACGCGCGTCGCCGTCGGTCGGGTTGATCGCCCGGAATTTCGATGCGTCGGTCATCGCGGCGAATTACGAACTCGCAGGCGTCGACGCGATCAGCGTGCTGACCGAGGCGGACCACTTCCTCGGCGACCTCGCGTATCTCGACGTCGCGCGCAAGTACAGCACGAAGCCGATCCTCCGTAAAGATTTTCTCTCGACGCCGTACCACGTCGCGCAGGCGGCGGCGTTCGGAGCCGATGCGATCCTGCTCATCGTCGCGGGCCTCGAGGACGAGACGATCGCCGAGCTCTCGCGCGAAGCCGCCCGGTTCGATCTCGACACGCTGCTCGAGGTGCACGACGAGCGCGAACTCGAGCGCGCGCTCGCGCTCGCGCCGTCGGTCGTCGGCATCAACAATCGCGACCTGCGCACGTTCGAGACCGACCTCGGCGTCACGCATCACCTGCTCCCGAGCGTTCCCGCGGGTACGCTCGTGATCAGCGAGAGCGGCGTGCACGAGCCGGACGACATCGCGGACCTCCACGCACACGGAGCGCGCGGCTTTCTGATCGGCGAGGCGCTGATGCGTTCGTCCGACCCGGCGGCGTTCGTCGGCGCGATCAAGAAGGCGGCGGTCGCCGAAGCGTGAGCGGCCGGACGCGCATCAAGTTCTGCGGCATGACGTCGGCACGCGACGTCGAGCTCGCGGTCGATGCCGGCGCCGACGCGATCGGCGCGATCGTTTCTCCGAGCGAGCGCCGCGTGGCGGTCGCCGCGCTCCCGGCCCTCCTCGCCGCGGTTCCGCCGTACGTCACGGCGGTCGCCGTGAGCACGGGCGAGACGGACGCCGACCTCGCGGCGCTCGCCGCGAGCGGCGTTTTGCTGCAATTCAGCGGCTTCGAAACGCCGGAACGCTGCGAGTCGCTCGCGGGCGGGCGGCCGTACGTCAAAGCGTTCCATCTCCGTCCGGACGAGCCGCTCGCGTTCGATGCCGCGCGTTTCGCCGCGTATCCGAACGCGCTCGTGCTCTTCGATTCGAGCGTCGCGGGTGCGTTCGGGGGCACGGGCACCACGTTCGACTGGTCTCTCGTCGCCGGATTCGCGCGCGCGCGTCCGATCGTCATGTCGGGCGGCCTGACGGCGGACAACGTCGGCGCGTGCGTCCGCGCGCTCCGGCCCTATGCGGTCGACGTGCGCAGCGGCATCGAGACGGCCGGCACGAAGGATCCGGGCAAAATGCGCGCGTTCGTGCGAGCGGTGCGCGATGCCGACGCCACGCTCGAGACGGTGACGGTTCCGGCCGCGCCGAACGTCTAACGCGTATGCAACGACCCGACGCTCGCGGTTATTTCGGTTCTGGATTCGGTGGAAAGTTCGTTCCCGAGGTGCTCGTCGAGGCGATCTCCGAGCTTGAGCGCGGAATGGACGCCGCCTTCGCGGACCCCGCGTTCTGGAGCGAGTACCACGCGATCCTCCGCGATTTCGTCGGGCGTCCTTCGCCGATCATGGAGGCGTCGCGATTCACCGGCTCTGACGGCGCCACGCTCGTCTTCAAACGCGAAGATCTCAATCATACGGGCGCGCACAAGATCAACAATACGGTCGGTCAGGGTCTGCTCGCGAAGCGCATGGGCAAGACGCGCATCATTGCGGAGACGGGCGCGGGCCAGCACGGCGTCGCGACGGCGACGATCGGTGCGAAGCTCGGCATCCCGGTCGACGTGTACATGGGGGCGCTCGACGTCGAGCGGCAATCGCTCAACGTGTACGTGATGCGCCTGCTCGGCGCGACGGTGCACGCCGTGCAGGGCGGCACGCGGACCCTCAAAGACGCGACGAACGAAGCGTTCCGCGAATGGGCGGCGCGCGCGCCCGACACGTTTTACATCATCGGCAGCGTCGTCGGGGCGCATCCGTATCCGTACATGGTGCGCGAGTTCCAGAAGGTCATCGGGATCGAGGCGCGCGCGCAGATGCTCGAACGCTACGGCCGTTTACCGACGGACGTGGTCGCGTGCGTCGGCGGCGGCAGCAACGCGATGGGCATCTTCGCCGGCTTCGCGGACGATCCGAGCGTACGGCTGTGGGGCGTCGAAGCGAGCGGGCACGGTTTGCACGCCGTCGATACCGCGGCGTCGCTCAACGCGGGCTCGATCGGCGTGTTGCACGGCTCGCGGTCGTATCTCTTGCAGACGCCGGAAGGGCAAGTGCGCAACACGCATTCGATCTCGGCCGGGCTCGATTACCCGGGCGTCGGACCGGAGCACGCGCATCTCAAGGCGAGCGGCCGCGCCACGTACGTTTCCGCGACGGACGACGAGGCGCTCGCGGCGTTCCACGCGTGTGCGGAGACGGAGGGCATCGTTCCGGCGCTCGAGTCCGCGCACGCGTTGTCGTACGCGCGCACGCTCGCGCGCGAACGCGGTCCGGACGGTCTCGTACTCGTGAATCTCAGCGGGCGCGGCGACAAGGATACGCGACAGGTCGGCGAGCTCGAAGCGGCGTCCGGCCGCAGCGCGACGCTCGCGGGCGCGCGCTGACCGCGTGATCGAAACGACGTCGGGCCTCGGGCGCATCGCAGCCGCGTTCGCACGCGCGAAGCGCGCGGGCCGCGGCACGCTCGTCCCGTATCTCTGCGCCGGCGATCCCGATCGCGGAACGAGCGCCGGATTGCTCGCGGCGGCCGTCGCCGGCGGCGCCGACATCGTCGAGCTCGGGATTCCGTACGGCGATCCGCTCGCCGACGGCCCGACGATCGCGGCGGCCGCGGAGCGCGCGCTCGCGGCGGGCACGACGGTCGAGGACGCGATCGAACTCGCGGGCGGCGTGAAAGACGCGCCCGTCGTCATGTTCACCTATCTCAACCCGATCCTGCAGTTCGGTCTCGAACGTTTCGCCGCCGCGCTCGCGCGTCGCGGCATCGCGGGCGCGATCGTTCCGGACGTGCCGCTCGAGGAATCGGGCGCGATTCGCGCGGCGTTCGCGCCGCACGGGCTCGCCTTGCCGCAACTCGTCGCACCGACGACGCCGCCCGAGCGTGCGATCGCGATCTCACGCGCGAGCGAAGGCTTCACGTATCTCGTGTCGCGGCTCGGCGTCACGGGCGCGGCGCGCGAACCCGACTTCGCGTGGATCGCGAGCCGCGTCGCGGCGCTGCGCGAAGCGTCCGATACGCCGCTCGCGATCGGATTCGGCATCGCGACGGCCGCGCACGTTCGCGCGGCGTGCTCGATCGCCGATGGCGCGATCGTCGGAAGCGCGCTGATCGACGCCTACGCCGGAAGCTCGGGCGACGCGCCCGCGCGCGTTCGCGCATTCGTCGCGGATCTCGCGCGCGGTACGGCCGCGGCATGATGCGCGCGTGCACGTACGCGGTCGTCGCCCTCGCCTGCGTCGCGCTCGCGGCGGCTCCCGCGGGCGCGCAGTCGGCATCGCCGAGCGCATCCGCTTCTCCGGCCGCGACCGCTTCGCCGGCACCCGGCGGCATCGATTGTTCGCTCGTCGGAATCGACGAAATCTCGCAGATCGTGGGCTATCCCGTCGCGGCCGCCGACGACGCGTCGCGCGGCAGCGGCATCTGCTTTTTCTCGGGCCGTTCGATGTCGCGCGACGGGAGCGCGAGTTACGCGGTCGTCGACGATTCCCGGTTGCAACAGCGCAGGGCCTACTACACGATGCTCGCGAGACGCTGCGGCAACATCGCGGCCACGTCGCCGCGCGCGGCCGTGTGCAAGTCGTTCGTCGAACTCGCGCAGGCGAAGAACGTCGACGATTATTTCGCGTCGCGTACCGATTTTCCGAACACCGACGCCGTCAAAGGCCTCGGCGATGCCGCCGTCGCCGCGGGCGATGCGCTCTACGTGAAGCGCGGCGCGGCCGTCTACGAGGTCGTCGTGCGTCGCGGCGACGCGCTCGACGTCGATCGTGCGACCGCGCTCGCGAAGGTCTTGCTCGCGCGCTATCCGTCCGTCGCCGAACCCGAACCGTCGGCGTCGCCGCGGCGTCCAACGGATTCGTGAACGATCTCGTCCTGATCACGGGCGGTTCCGGTGGAATCGGCTCCGACATCGCGCGCCGCGTCGTCGCACGCGGCGATCGCGTCGCGCTCGTGGCACGCGACGCCGCGCGTCTCGAACGCACGGTCGCGGAACTCGGGGCGAACGCGCTCGCCTTTCCGGCCGACGTCCTCGACGTGGCCGGATTCGGCGCGGTGGTCGAGCGGATCGAAGCCGAGGCCGGCGAGATCGCCGCCGTCGCGCACGCGGTCGGCAACATCGTGCTGCGGCCGTTGCACGCGCTCTCGATCGAAGACTGGCGCGGAACGTTCGAGATCAACGCGACGAGCGCGTTCGTCGTCGTCAAGGCCGTCGTGACGAAGATGATGCGCCGCCGGCGCGGGAGCTTCGTCTTGTTCTCGAGCGTCGCGGCCAAGACGGGCCTGCAGAATCACGAAGCGATCGCGGCCGCGAAGGGTGCGGTCGAAGGGCTCGTGCGCTCCGCCGCGATTTCGTACGCGCGGTACGGCATCCGTTTCAACGCGATCGCGCCCGCGCTCACGAAGACCGAGCTCTCGAAATCCCTCTGGTCGAACGATGCGATGCGCGCGGCGTCGGTCGCGTTGCATCCGCTCGGACGCATCGGCGAGCCGGCCGACATCGGCGCGGCGTCGGCGTTCTTGCTGTCCGACGACGCGTCGTGGCTGACGGGTCAGATCGTCAGCATCGACGGCGGCCTCAGCGCCGGTCACCCGCCCGCGAAAATGACCGTCTAGCCGGCGTTCTTCGGAACGGTCGGGAGACCGTCGTGGTCCCACTCGAGCCAGGATCCGTCGTAGACGGCGAGATCGGTGAAACCGGCCTCGAGCAATGCGACGTACGACCCCGATGCCGACACGCCGCTGCCGCACGTGACGATCGTTCGCTTGGAGCGATCGAGCCCGGCATCGTCGACGAGTTGCCGGAGCCGCTCGGGCCTCGCGACGCGGCCGCCGTTCGCGTCCTCGAGCAGCGCGTTGCCGGAGAGGCGTCGCGCACCCGCGATGTCGCGATCGCGCATCGCGTACGTTTTGTCGCGCTGCGTCTCGAGGAGTTGCGCGTCGCTCGCGCCGCGCGCGATCGCGAGCACGTCCTCGCGCGTCGCGCGTAGCGCGGCACGCGTGTGCGGCGTGAACGTGGAGCGCGGATAGCTCGGCCGTTCGGTCGTCACGGGATAGCCGGCGGCGCGCCACGCTTTGAAGCCGCCTGCCATGATCGCGACCGCGTCGTGGCCGTAGTAGCGGCACATCCAGAGGAACCGCGCGGCATACGGCACGTCGCCGTCGTCGTACGCGACGACCGTCGTGCCGTCGCCGATGCCGTGCTCGCCGAGCGTGCGCGCGAACGCTTCCGCGGGCGCGACGCGCGTCGCATACGGCGTCGCCGGGTCCGCCAGGTCGTGCGCGTAGTCGAGGTGCACCGCTCCCGGTACGTGGCCGGCCGCGTACTGCTCGGCGCCCGTCGACGCACCCGCGACGTGCGCTCCGTGCGGCATGCTGCGCGCGTCGACGACGCGCACGCTCGCGTCTTCCCGATGCGCGAGAACCCAGTCGATCTCGACGAACGTCGGCGTCACGCCGCGTTCCGCCGGAGGTCGAAGCGTCGCTCGGCGTCGTCCGCGATGTGGTTGCCGATCGCGAGCGACGACGTCGCCGCGGGTGACGGCGCGTTGCGCACGTGCACGATGCCGTCCGCACCCTCGAAGACGAAATCGTCGACGAGCGAACCGTCGGCGGCCATCGCTTGCGCGCGCACGCCCGCGGGACCCGGCAAACAATCGTCCGGCTCGAGTTCGGGAATGTACCGTTGCAAGGCGCCGACGTACGCGCCGCGCACGAGATCGCGATACATCTCGCCCGCGCCGATGCGCCAATATTTCGTTGCGAGCTTGAAGAAACCGGGATACGTGAGCGCGTCCCACAGCTCGGGCGGGTTGACGTCGAAGAACGAATAGCCTTCGCGTGCGAACGCGAGCACGGCGTTCGGCCCGAGCCAGACGTCGCCGTTCATCCGCGGCGTGAAGTGCACGCCGAGGAACGGGAATTCCGGATCCGGCACGGGATAGATGTTCCCGCGCACGAGCCCGCGCTTCTCCGGTTTGAGAATCAGATAATCGCCGCGAAACGGAACGATCTTCGGATCGCGCGCGCCGCCGGTCATCTTCGCGAGCTTGTCCGAATAGAGTCCGCCGCACGTGATGACGTGCTTCGCCTGCACTTCGCCTTTCGGCGTCGCGAGGACCGTGACGCCGCCGCGGCGGCCGATCGACGTCACGTCGTGACCGAGGAAGAAGTCGACGCCCATCGTCTTCGCGTCGTGCGCGAACGAACGCGAGACGCGCGCCCAATCGACGATTCCGGTCACGGGCGAGAAGATCGCCTTGATCCCGCGACAGTGCGGTTCGCGTTCGCGAATGCCGGCTGCGTCGAGCATCTCGAGGCCCTCGACGCCGTTCTGCTTGCCGCGCTCCCACAGGTCGTCGAGACGGCCGAGTTCGCTCTCGTCGGTCGCGACGATCAACTTGCCGACCTGCCGGTACTCGATGCCTTTCGCGTCGCAGTAGTCCCACGCGAGTTTGCGGCCCTCGACGCAGAGCTTCGCTTTGAACGATCCGGGTTTGTAATAGATGCCCGAGTGGATCACGCCGCTGTTGCGCCCCGTCTGGTGCGCGTTGAAGACGTCTTCTTTTTCGACGTTCGCGATGGCGAGGCCGGGAAAGCGCAACGCGAGCTCGCGCGTGGCCGCCAGGCCGACGATGCCGCCGCCGACGATCGCGATGTCGTAGATCATGTGCTGCGTTTTCTCGTTCCGGTCGCGGCTTCTTCCGCGCCGCCGCTAGGAATTTTCGCGGCCGAAGCGGAGTGCACGCTATGCCGACCACGCTCGACCGTCACGCCCCGTTCGTCAACGAAACGATCCGCACGTTCGCGGACGCGGAGGACGCCGCTTCCATGCGCGACGCGCTCGCGCGCGCCCGCGCCGCGCTCGGACGCCACCATCCCGTCGTGATCGGCGGTCGCGAGATCGAAACGTCCGCGCGGATCTCGTCCTACAATCCGGCGCGGCCGAAGGAGCTCGTCGCGACGGTCGGTTCGGCATCCCAGGGCGACGCGCTCGCGGCGGTGGAAGACGCGGCGGCGACGTTCGAACGCTGGAAACGCGTTCCGGCGGAGACGCGCGCGGGAATGCTCTTCGATGCCGCCGCCGCCGTGCGCCGCCGCCGCGACGACTTCAACGCGCTCCTCGTCCTCGAGGTCGGCAAGAGCTGGATCGAAGCGGACGCGGATTCGGCGGAGGCGATCGATTTTCTCGAGTTCTACGCGCGCGAGGCGTTACGGTACGCATCGCCGCCCGCGCTCGTGCCGGCCGCGGGCGAGGACAACCGCCTGACGTACATTCCGCTCGGCGTCGGCCTCGTGATTCCGCCCTGGAACTTCGCGTTCGCGATCATGGCCGGGATGACCGCGGCCGCGCTCGTCGCCGGGAATACGGTCGTGCTCAAGCCGTCGAGCGATTCGCCGGCGATCGCCGCCGTGTTCGTCCAGCTGCTGCAGGAGGTGGGGGTGCCGCCGGGCGTCGTGAACTTCGTGCCGGGCTCGGGCCGCACGATCGGCGACGCGCTCGTCGCGCACCCGAAGACGCGCTTCGTCGCGTTCACGGGGTCGAAGGAAGTCGGCCTTCGCGTCAACGAGCTCGCGGCGAAGACGCAGCCCGGCCAGATCTGGATCAAGCGCGTCGTCGCGGAGATGGGCGGCAAGGACTCGATCGTGGTCGCCGCCGATGCCGATCTCGACGCCGCGGCCGACGGCATCGTCGCCTCCGCCTTCGGCTTCGCGGGCCAGAAGTGTTCCGCGTGCTCGCGCGCCATCATCGATGCGAGCGTCTACGACGCGGTCGCCGCGAAGATCGTCGCACGGACGAAGGCGCTCGCGATCGGCGACCCGGCGGACCAGGGCACGTACGTCTGTCCCGTCATCAACGAGAGCGCGCTGACGTCGATTGTTTCCTACATCGAAAAAGCGAAATCCGAGGGCGGCACGGTGCTGGCGGGCGGCCGGCGCGCGGAACGCGAGGGCTGGTTCGTCGAGCCGACGGTCGTCGGCGACGTGTCCCGGGAGGCGACGATCGCGCTCGAGGAAATCTTCGGGCCGGTGCTGGCGCTGATCCGCGCGGACGATTTCGACGACGCGCTCGCGATCGCGAACAATACCGAATTCGGGCTCACCGGCGCCGTGTATTCCGCCGACGACGCGAAGCTCGAACGCGCGCGCGACGAGTTCCACGTCGGCAATCTCTATTTCAACCGCAAGTGCACGGGCGCGCTCGTCGGGGCGCATCCGTTCGGCGGCTTCAATATGTCGGGCACCGATTCGAAGGCCGGCGGCGCCGATTATCTCGGGCTTTTCCTGCAGGCGAAGATGGCCTCGAAGAAGATCGCCGGGGCGGGCAACGGGCGCGCGGGCGGCGAGTAGCCTGCGCGGGCGCTCGTTCAGGAGTTCTTCGCAGAAACTTAAGCGGTAGGGGTTGACGTCACTTGCGCACAGTGATAATCTAAGCGCCGTGACATTGACGTCTCGCCACTCCGGTGCGGTCGATGATCCGGTCCGAAACGGGCCTGATGTTGGTGTTCGTTCCTTGAAAACTGAGCAGTACAGTAGCGCATAAGTCTGTGGGTCTCCATCCGGAGTAGCAGACGAAGGCGGCGCAAGCCGTTTTTTTGTTTGTCCTCCGATATGAGAGATTTTGTCGTACGCGCCGAGACCCGGCTCCACCGGTTCCTCGGAACGACGCGTCCGACCGTACAAATTGACCGATCCCGAAACGCGCAAGCGCAGGGATCATGAACTCGGGATTCGTTCCGAGTTCGCTTAGTCAGCAGTTTTTAGAGCCCAAACAGCTCGTAAAAGCTTTCCGGCAGCGATGCCGGTCAAGTTATTTTATGGAGAGTTTGATCCTGGCTCAGGATTAACGCTGGCGGCGTGCCTAACACATGCAAGTCGAACGAGGTAGCAATACCTAGTGGCAGACGGGTGAGTAACACGTGGGCAACCTACCGTAGAGTGGGGGATAACTAG
>CAJCIN010000260.1 GCA_903970385.1 Rhodospirillales bacterium
CCGACTACGATACGTCCATGAACAACACCCTTCGCATCCAACTCGCAGCCGTCGCCGGCCTTTTGGCGACCGCGCCGCTCGCCGCTTCCGCCGAGGAGACGGCGTACACCGCATCGCCCGTCGCGATCCGATCGGTAGCAAACGACCAGAACGTCTTCGACATCCCCTTCGCCTCGCAACGCCTCTACGCGAACGCCGTCTCCGTCAGCTTCGTCAACGCGGCGAACGTCCCGGCGACGCGAATCGAATTCGCGCTGACGCGCGACGGCGCGACCGAGCACGTCTCGAACCGCGGCTCCTTCGCTCCAGGCGCGACGATCGTGACGCAACTCGATCGCAACGCCACGGTCCAGCCGCCCGCCGACGCGACGGTCACGATCTCGAAAGTCGACTTCGCCGACGGCACGTCGTGGACGCCCGCATCCGGCCGCATCGCTTCGCGGTAAGTCTCGACACCAGTCGAACGTAAGAAAAGAGCCGGGTTCGTCCCCGCTCTTTTCATTTGATCTGCTGAACGAAAGCCGCCACGTCGGCGACGTCTTCGTCGGAGAGCGGCGAGGGGTACAGCTTCGGCATCGGCGGATCCGGATTTTCGATCCAGACGATCGTTCGCCCGAGATCCTGACGCGCGCTCTCGTCGACGAGCGACGGGCCCACGCCGCCCGACCGGCCGCCTTCGCCGTGGCACGTCGCGCAATTCGTCGCGAACACGAGCCGGCCGCGTGAGATGTCGCCGGCATAGGCGCGCCCCGCATCGTGCGAACGTGCGTCGCTCTCCGATGCCGTCGCATCGTCGCCGCGCGCGCCGCTCGAACACCCGGATGCGACGAGCAGCACGACGACCGTGAGAATGGCGCGCACTTACTTCCCGCCCATCGTCGCCGGTGCGTCCGCATCGATCGTGGTCTTCGTGAGCTCGCGCGAACCCGCGCGAATGCCGTGCGCCTGCATCAGAAACGCCATGATGTCGACGTATTCGCCTTCGGGCAGACTCTCGGGATCGCCGTGCGGCATGTGGGCGGCCGCATACGTGTAGACGTCTTTGACGCTCTGGTACTTGAGGTTGTCGTCACCGCCCGCGAGCGCGGGGCCGAAGACGCCTTCCAACGCGCCGCCGTGGCACTCGGCGCACGAACGATAGTAATCGAGCCGTCCGCGCCACGCCTGGTCCGGCGTATACGAAGCGTGCGGCGGCGCGGCCGAAAGCGCGGAAGCGGCGAGCACGAGCAGACCCGCCGTGACCGTCGCGATGCGCAACGTCATTTCGCACCGGCATCGGGAAGGGCGAAGACGTACAGCCGGCCGCCGAGACGCATGTTCTTGAAGCTCGCGTTCATGATCGGTCCGCCGTAGAACGGTGCGACGCCGCCCCACCCGCTCTGCACCGCAACGTATTGTTTGCCGTCGACGCGATAGCTCATCGGCACGCCGATGACGCCGGACGTCATGTGATGCGACCACAGCTTCTTCCCGGTGCGCGCGTCGAACGCGTAGAACGTGTCGTCCGGGGTGCCGCTGAACACGAGGCCGCCATCCGTGCTGAGCGTCCCGTCGTTCCACGGCAGCTTCGTATCGACGTGCCAAACGCGACGCCCCGTTGCGACGTCGATCGCCTGCAACTCGCCCCAGCCCGTGTCGCCCGGCACGTGCCGCACGACGAACGACTCGTTCACGTACGTCGCGCCCGCGACGAAGGCGGCCGGTTTGAGCCCCGTGAGCGACATGCACGTCTTCATGGTCGGCACGTACGCGTAGCCGGTCTGCGGGTCGAACGAGTACGGCCACCAATTGTCGCCGCCGAAGAACGCCGGGCACGTGAAGACCGAGTGCCCGACCGCGGGCCGCTTCGACGCGTCGACCGTACCGATTTCGCGCTTTGTGTCGTAACCCGTCACGCTCGTCGTCGCCGTGAACGGCTTCATCAGTACGAGTTTACCGTTCGTGCGATCGATGACGTAGAACCAGCCGTTGCGCGCCGCCTGGTACAGGATCTTCCGCTTTCGGCCGGCGATCGTCACGTCGGCGAGCACCGGCGTGTTCGTCGCGTCGTAATCCCACGAGTCGTTGGGCGTTTGCTGGAAGTACCACTTGATCTTGCCGTTCGCCGGATCGAGCGCGAGCACGGAGTCGCTGTAGAGATTCCGGCCTTTGCGTTCGGCGGCGAGCCACGGTGCCGGATTGCCGACGCCCCAGAAGAGCGTGTGCGTTTCCGGATCGTACGTTCCCGTCAACCAGCCGCCGCCGCCGCCGTGCGCGTACATGCCGCGCGGCCACGTGTCGCCGCCCGGTTCGCCGGGCTCCGGAATCGTGTACCGCCGCCAGATCTCGTTTCCCGTCTTCGGATCCAGGGCCGCGATGAAGCCGCGCGCGCCGTACTCTCCGCCGCTCTCACCCACCACGATCTTTCCGTCGACGGCGAGCGGCGCGAGCGTCATCGCATACGCCATGCCGGGCGCGGGATAGACCCGGTGGTTCCAGAGTACGGCACCCGTCGCGGCGTCGATCGCGACGACGTGATTGTCGAGCGTCGCCATGTACGCCGTCGTCCCGTACAACGCGACGCCCCGATTGACCATGTCGCAGCAGACAGTGCGCAGTTCGCGTTTGTCGACCGGGTAATCGTATTCCCACAACTGCTTGCCGGTGACCGCGTCGAGCGCGTACACGCGATCGAACGGCGTGGTGACGATCATCGTGCGTCCGTTGACGATCGGCGGTGCTTCGAATCCCTCAGGAAGACTGACGGCGTGCGTGAACACTTCGCGGAGCCGTCCGACGTTCGACGTGTCGATCTGCGCGAACGGGGCGTGCGCTTCGCCCGAGTACGTGCGCAAGAACATGAGCCAGCCGTCGTCCGAGTTCGCCGCCACGAGCCGTGCGTCCGTAACCGCCGGAAACGACGGCGCATCCGCGGCACGAACGCGCTCGCCGCACGACGATAGTGCGACGAGCGCGAATCCCGCAGCGAGCGCCTTCACGAAGTCAGGTATCACGTTTCTCATCTCCGGACCAGAATGCGAAAGCGAAGAATGCCAGCGCCGCGGCGGCGAGCCAGCCGTACAAGCCTTCCGGCACGGCGCCGCCGGCGCGGATGGGAAACCCGACGAAGTGCGTCGATCCGCGCATGCTCGTCAGGTACGTCGCGACGTCATCGAGCGCCGCGCCGTCGATCTGGTGCGCGGAGAATCGGGGCATTTGACCCGGGCCGATGCGGATCGCTTCCGCCACCTGCGTCACGGTCGCTCGGTCGAGCGACGGCGCCCAATCGACGCGCCCGATCGAACCGCCCCGCATGTCGGCGCCGTGACAATGCATGCAATTCTGCTCGAACAACGCACGTCCGCGTTCGCGATCGCCGTTCGCGATCACGCGTGGAATCGGCGGCCCGGGCGCGGCGGAGGCGACGTAGCGGACGACGAGGTCTTGTTGTTCCGGCGTGAGATACGGCTGCTGTCCGCGGTGCGCGACCTGCAACCACGGCACCGCGGCCGGCATGCGGCCCGTCGAAACCCAGAAGTCCGCGCCGGCGGCGCCGACCCCGCGCAGGCTCGGGCCTTTCGGTCCGCCGCGAAGATCGGCACCGTGGCACGATGCACAATAGCTCGTGTAGACATCGAGCCCCGCGCCGCGCGGCGCGTCGGGCGGCAGCGATGCGAACGCCGCCGCGACGAGAAACGCGGCTAGCACGCCGTCTCGAGACGATCCGCGACGGCACCGAGGCGCCGTTCGCGCGCACCCCAGTCCGCGACGCACCAGAGCAACGCCGCGAGGAGCGGCGCCGAACCCGCGATCCACATGACCGCGCCCGCGTTCGCCTGGTCGGCGAGCGCGAACGTCCCGGCGTAGTGAGGATACAGCACGCCGCGCGTCACGTAGAACACGAAACCGAGAAACGCGCTCGCCGGCAACGCGAGAAAGATCATCAGCAACCGAACGGGATGCGGCGGCGCGTGCGGTGCGGGCGCGACCGCGAGGATCGGGGTCCAGAAAAAGAGCGCCGATGTCAAAAAGAGCACGTGCTCGAGGACGTGTACCGGCGGATGCTCGAGCGCCGCCTCGTACATCGGCGAGAAGTGCACCACGTAGAGCACGGCGACGAATTGCAGCCATGCGACCGCGGGATTCGTGACGACCCGGACGGGTGACGAGAGCAGTGCGGCGGCGACCCGCGCGGCAAAACGCACCGGAAGCGCCGCGAGCGAGATCCGGATCGGCGCGGCGAGCAGCAGCAACGGCGCGACCGCGAACGAAACGATCAGGTGCTGTACCATGTGCCAGGCCAGAGACCCGTCGGCAAGCGCGTCGATCGGGCCGAGCGACGAGCAAGCCGCGAGCGCGAGTGCACACGCGAACGCGACGATCGCGGTGCCTGCGACGCGAACGCCGCGGGCACGCGCGCGCACGATGCCCGCGAGATAGAGCAGCGCGCCGGCCGCGAGCGCGACGATCACGCGATCTCCGGCCGTTCCGCATCGAAACCGCCGGCGGCGTTGCGTCGCAGACCGACGACGCGTTCCGCTTCGAGCGCGCGATCGCGGCGCCGGATCGCCGTCTCCCGCGCAAACACGAACGCGAGGACGCCGACCGCGAGGCTTCCGAACGGAACGAGGATCTGATAGGCGACGAGCAGCGCTCCGATCGGCACGTGAAGCGCGAGCGATTGTTGATCGTCGCCGGCGGCGAGCGTGAGCAGCGTCCCCGCCGCGATCAACGCGCAGCCGAAGCCCGTGCGCCACGGCGCCCGGCTCGCCGGGACGAGGACGTCGTGGGCTTCGACGTCGCGCGCGAACCACGCGTCGATCCAAGGCCACGCGAGGAGCACGCCGAGCACGATCGTCGGCATCACGATCCCGGGCCAGAACAGCGCGGGCACCGGATGGCCGAACAGGCGTAGTTCGATCGCGGGTCCGAGCCGCAGAGCGCCGTCGAGGAACGCCGCGTACCAATCGGGCGTCGCCGGATTCGGCACGGTCCACCCGAGATACGGGCCGATCTCGTCGATCGGATTGATCTCGAACGTCGACGCGAGCACGAGCACGACGCCCGCCGTGAGCGCGAGCGCGGCGAGCGCGCGCAAGAAATAGTCCGGCCAGAAGCGCCGGCCGACGACGTTCGCGGGCTCGTCGACGAACTGCGTGTGCTTTTGATAGATCATCATGCCGAGGTGCGCCGCGAGTAATCCGGCGATGGCGATCGGCAAAAAGTACACGTGGAACGTGTAGAGATGCGAGATGAGCAGCGGGCCCGGAAATTGGCCGCCGTTGAAAACGTTCTCGAGCCATCCGCCCGCGAACGGCACGGCGAGCAACACCGCATCCGCGATGCGTAACCCCGTGCCGGAGAGCACGTCGTACGGTAACGAGTATCCGGTGAAGCCGGTCAACGACGCGAGGACGAGCATCGACAAGCCGACGACCCAATTGATTTCGCGCGGTTTCCGGAACGCGCCGGTGAAAAAGATGCGCGCCATGTGCAAGAGGATCGCCGCGACGAAGACGACCGCGCTCCAATGGTGGACCTGGCGCATCAAATAACCGACGGGCGTCGCTCGCGCGAGCTCCACGACCGACCGGTACGCCCCGGCCGGCGACGGATCGTACACGAAGGTGAGCCAGATTCCGGTTGCGACGAGCATGAGGAACGCATAGAGCGCGAATTCGCCGAGATAGAACGACCAGTGGTCGGGAAACACCTTCGTCGCCACGTAGCGCACGGCGGCGTTCGTTCCGAAGCGATCGTCGAAAAAGCGTGCGGCCCGGCGGACGATCACGCCGTACGTCCCCAGCTGTCCGGGCCGATCGGACCCGAAAAATCGCCGCGCGCGATCAGGTATCCTTCGGGGTCGACGTCGAGCGCGAGTTGCGGAAGCGCTCGCGTCGCGGGACCCGATACGGGCCGCGCCGCGTGAACGACGTCGAACACCGACTGATGACACGGGCAATAAAGCTCGAGCGACGCTTGACGATACAGAGCGACCGGGCAACCGGCGTGCGTGCAGATCTTCGAGAACGCGACGTTTCCGTCGTGCATCCAATCGCGCCGGTCGGCGCCGCCGACGGCATCGCTCGGCAGCCGTAACAGCAACGTCGTCGAGTCGTAATCGGAAACGTGACCCTCCGGAAAGACGGTCTCGACGCCGCCGACCGCGAGATCGTCCGCCCGAAGCGCCACGCCGTCGGGGGTGACGAGCCGCGCGCCCGCGCGCCACTTGGTCCCCGAGGGAGCCGCATTCCGAGCGAGGGCGACGAACGGCACGATGCCGAGCACCGCGAACGCACCCGCGGCGTAGAGCCAGAAACGATCGAATACTCCGCGTCGCGTGACGTCGCCCGGCAACGGCTCGAGCGCGCGCGTCGCGTGGACGGTGCGCGGCTCGCGTACGTCGTCCGGCGCGTGCAGCGCGCGAGCGGTCGCCGCGAGCGCGAACGCCGTAGCGAACGCGACGAGTGCCGCGAGGCCGCCCACGAGCGCCGGACTCGCATGAACGAACGCCGCGAGCGCCGCTCCGAGGGCGGCGAGCGCCGCCGTCACGACGGCCGCGCGCGTCAACGAACGAGGTAGATCGTCGCCCATAACCCGATCCAGATGACGAAAACGAAATGCCAATAGTAGGCGATGGCCTCGATGCCGGCATGATGGTCGGCCGTGAACGCTGGCCGATTCAAAAAAGCCGTGAGAACGACGAGCAAGATCGCACCGGCGATGACGTGCGCGAGATGCACGCCCGTTAAGACGAAGAACAGCGTGCCGAACGCGTTCGTCGCAACCGAAAAATTCGCGTCGTGCCAACCACGAAGCGCGACGTACGCAAACGCGATGGCACAGAACGTCGTCGCGACGAGCATGCCGCGCGCGACGCCGCGGCGCCGCTTCACCGCGGCGCCTTGCGCCACGACCATCGTCACGCTGCCGAGCCCGAGAAGCGCCGTGCCGAACGCGGCTCCGGGCCAATCGAGCGACGTTCCGACCGGCGGCCACACTGCCGCCTGGCCGCGCAACGCGTACCACGCGGCGAGCAAGCCCGCGAACAGCATCGATTCGGACGCGAGAAACACGACGACGCCGAAGACGAGCGGATTGGCACGCACCCCGACGGATCGCATGGGCTGCGCGTACCCAGTTATTGGTTCGCAACACGCGTGGGAGGGTAGTCGCACAACGTGCTCGCAGACTCGTGGCCCGCGAACGCGACGGTGCAGTCGTCCGTCATGGCCTCGACGTGGTTCGCGTTCGCCGCCGCAGCAGCCGGCGTCGCCTTCGTCGTGCTCGCGCTCGTCCTGTATCCGCTCGTGCGCTGGAGACGCCGGCCGGGCGACGCGATGCCCGAACCATTCCGGAACAATTACGCCCTGGAGATCGGCTGGACGGCCGTGCCGCTGCTGCTCGTCGCCGGGCTCTTTACCTACACATTTCGCGCGGAAGCGCGGGTCGACGGGCTCGCGCGTCATCCCGACGTCGTGGTCGCCGTGAGCGGTTATCGCTGGGGATGGACGTTCGCCTATCGCGGCGGTCCGACGATCGACGGGCCCTCGTACCCTCCGGCGGTGTTCGGCGAACGCGCGGCGGCACCCGAACTCGTGTTACCGCTCGGCGAGACGACACGCATCGAACTTTCGGCGCGCGACGTAAACCACGGTTTCTGGGTGCCCGATTTCCTCTTCAAGCGCGACGCGATCGCGGGGCAAACGACGTCGTTCGATCTCGACCCGTCGAAGCTCGGGACGTTCGCCGGGAAGTGCTCGTCGTTCTGCGGGCTCGATCATACGCGCATGCTCTTCAGCGTCCGCGTCGTATCCCCGCGCGCCTTCATCGCGTGGGAGCGCGGCCGCACGTGAGCGCCGCCGCACCGGCCTTCGTCGAGGCGCCGCCTCGCAACGATCTGCTGGGATGGCTGACGACGACCGACCACAAACGAATCGGCATCCTCTACCTCATGACGAGCCTCGGTTACTTCGGCGTCGCGGGCCTGCTTTCGCTCGCGATCCGCACGCAGCTCGCACGTCCGAACAACACCTTCGTCACGCCGCACGAATACGCCCAACTCTTCACGCTCCACGGCACGGCGATGATCTTCTTGTTCGTCGCGCCCTTCGCGCTCGGGCTCGCGAATTTTCTCATCCCGCTGCAGATCGGCGCGGCGGACATGGCGTTTCCTCGGCTCAACGCCACGTCGTACTGGATGTTCCTCTTCGGCGGCCTCGTGATTTTTCTCGGCGCCGCGACGAACGAAGGCGCCGCCGCGTCGGGCTGGTCCGCATATCCACCGCTCTCGGAAATCAAGATCAGCACCGGTCTCGGCCAAGACCTCTGGATCGTCGGCGTCTTCCTCGTCTCCGTCGCGACGATCCTGACCTCGATCAATTTCGTCACGACCGTCTTCATTTATCGCGCGCCCGGAATGACGATGTGGCGCATCCCGATCTTCACGTGGGAGATGGTCGCGACGTCGCTGCTCGTGTTCATGGCGTTCCCATCGCTCGCCGCGACGCTGCTCCTGCTGTTCGTCGACCGGCATCTCGGAGGGCACGCGTTCGACCCGGCGTACGGCGGCAGCCCGGTGCTGTGGCAGCACCTCTTCTGGTTCTTCGGACACCCCGAAGTCTACGTGATGATCTTGCCGTACTTCGGCGTGATCAGCGAGATCATTCCGGTCTTCTCGCGCAAGCCGATCTTCGGTTACACCGGGCTCGTGCTCGCGGCGTTCGCGATCGCGGGCCTCTCGATGGGCGTGTGGGCGCACCACATGTTCACGACCGGCTTCGTCAACAATCCGTTCTTCTCGTTCGTCTCGTTCTTGATCGCGGTGCCGACCGGCGTGAAGTTCTTCAACTGGATCGCCACGATGTGGCGCGGTTCCATCTCGTTCGAGACGCCGATGCTGTTCGCGATCGGTTTCCTTTTGAATTTCTTGATCGGCGGAATCACGGGCGTCATGATCTCCTCGCCGCCGATCGACTATCAAGCGCACGATTCGTACTTCGTCGTCGCGCACTTCCACTACGTGCTCGGCGGCGGCAGCCTGTTCGCGATCTTCGCGGCGCTCTTCTTCTGGTGGCCGAAGATGTTCGGCCGCAAACTCGACGAGTCGCTCGGGCGATGGTGTTTCGCGTTGCTGTTCGTCGGGTTCAACGTGACGTTCTTGCCGATGCACGCGATGGGCATCCTCGGCATGCCGCGGCGGGTCGACTCGTACGCCGCGAGCGGTCCGCTGCCCGCGCTCAACCTGATCGCGACGTGTGGTTCGTACGTGATGCTGGCGGGCGTGCTCCTCTTCGTCTACAATGCGGTCGTAACGGCTCGCGCGGGCCGCCCGGTATCGAACGATCCGTGGGGCGCGAATTCATTGGAATGGTGGACGTCGTCGCCGCCGCCGGAGCACAACTTCGATTCGCTGCCGCCGATCCGCAGCGAACGCCCCGTATACGATGCGCGATGACGATCGGCTTGCGGCTCTTCATCTCCTCCGCCACGTTCGCGATCGGCATCGCGCTCGCGTACTGGTTCACGTCGCGCGAGATCGTCGGGACATTCATGCTCGGCTTCATGGCATTCGCGCTCGGGTTCGTCGCGACGTACATGATCGTCGCGGAGCGCGAGGCGAATCTCATCGGCGACGAACGCGAGGCGACCATCGAAGACGGTGCGGGAGAACTCGTCGGAACCTACACGATCCGGTCGCCGCTGCCGCTCGCCGCAGCCGCCGCCGTCACGGCGATCGGCATCGGCATCGTCGTCTCGCCGACGATCGCGATCCTTGCGTTGCTCGCGACGATCGCGATCGGGGGGCTGTTCATCGTTCAGAGCCGCTGATGGCGGTGACCACGTCGCGAACGTCGATCGCGAGAAGTCCCGGATCGACGACGGCCGCATGCGGATCGCCGGTGCGTCCCGCCCACAGCACGCGATGCCGCGACGCCGCCGGCGGCCCCCAGTGGGCGGGCGACGTCGGTCCGAACAGCACGATCGACGGCGTCGCATAGGCGCTTGCGAGATGCGCGATGCCGGTGTCACCCGCGACGACGCGGCGCGCATGCGCGACGAGCGCCGCGAGTTGCACGAGCGAGGTTCGGCCGGCGAGGACGCGCTCCGCGCCGAGGCCCGTCGCGCGCGCGAGCGCGTCCGCACGATCGCGTTCGTTCGCGTCGCCGGTGAGGACGACGCGTTCTCCGCGCGCTTCGCAGTGACGGACGACGGCGGCCCATCGTTCGATCGGCCAGCGGCGCGATTCGCTCGCCGCACCGGCATGCACGATCGTCGCGCCGCGCATCGCGGGCGGCTCCGCGGGAACGGCGAGCGCGAGATCGCTCGGATCCGCTGCGACATCGGCGTGCGCGAGCATGCGACACCAACGCTTCACTTCGTGTTCGTCGTCGTCGAACCGCGCGCCGCCGGCACTCGCCGGGATCTCCGCATTCGCGAACGCGATGAGCCGTTTCGGTTCGAGCGCGAGGAGTATGCGATGGCTCGCGGGGCCTTTGCCGTGCAAGTCGACGGCGACGTCCACGCCGCGCCACTCCGCCGGGAGCGCTTCGAGCGGCCGCGCGTCGATCGCGCGATCGAACGCATCTCCCGCGAGTCGCGCGAGGCCGTGCAACGCCGCGGGTGCGGCGAGCACGCGTTCGTGATCCGGAAAACGTCGCGCGAGCGCGCGATAGGCGGGCACGCCCGTCAGAAAGTCGCCGAGGCCGAGCGGTCGAAGCGCCAGCAGCCGCGGTCGCGGCGCGTCCGTCACGCGGTGAACGCCGCCTCGCCGGCCGGCGCGCGCACGACCGTGCGATAGACGCCGTAGGTCTCGCGTGCGATGCGATCCCACGAGAAGCGCTGGTGCACGCGCTCGCGTCCGGCGGCACCGAGATCCGCGCGACGCTTCGGATCGCCGAGCAACTCGCGCAGCGCGTGCGCGATCGCGCGCGGCTCTTTCGGTGCGACGTGCGTGCCGGTGAAGCCGTCGAGCACCGTGTCGTTCTGACCGCCGACCGCCGTCGCGACGACCGGCCGTCCCGCGGCCATCGCTTCGAGCGGCACGATGCCGAACGGCTCGTACCACGGCGCACACACGACGACGTCCGCCGACCGTAAGAACGACGGAACGTCCTCGCGCCCGACGCGCCCGACGAAGGTCACGCGATCGGAAACGCCGCACGCGGCCGCGTGCGCCGCGAGCCGGCGCACGTCCGGATCCGCGAAAAGCCGCCGCTCGGCGGGACCGCCCGCGATGAGGAGTTCCGTCGCGGGAACGTCGACGAGCGCGGAGATCACGTCGGCGACGCCCTTGCGTTCGACGAGCCGGCTGAGCGTGACGACGCGCTGCGGAAAGCGACGGTCGCGCCGCCACGTCGTCGCGCGATCGTCGAAGACGGCGACGTCTACGCCGCACGGCACGATCTTGAGACGGCGCGGGTCGGCGCCGAGGCGGCAGAGTTCGAAGATCTCGCTGCTCGACGTCGCGACGATGCGATCGACGGCGCGGATGATGCGCGCCTCTTCGGCGAGCCGGATGGCGGGACTCGAATCCGCCGCGCCCTGCATCCGCGCCTTCTCGCTCCCGAGGGCGTGGAACGTATGCACGACCGGGATGCCGAGCGGTTGCGCCGCGGTGATCGCGGCGCTCGCGGACATCCAGAAGTGCGCGTGCACGAGGTCGGCCGGATCGGCGGCGAGCCGCTGGAAGAGCTGTTGCGCGAACGCACCCATGAGCGGCCAGAGATCGTCTTTCGCGACGAACGCGGCGGGGCCGGCGTCGAGCAGCTCGACGACGACGCCCGTCGGCATGACCTGCGTCGCGGGAGCGCGCGCGTCGTCGCGGCGCGTGAAGACGCGCACGCGATGGCCGGCGCGCACGAGCGCCGCGGAGAGTTCCGCGACGTGCACGTTCTGGCCGCCCGCATCGGCACCACCGAGAACCGCGAGCGGACTCGCGTGCTCCGACACCATCGCGATGTTCATCCCACCGTCTCCATCAAGAGATCGTCCCACGCCGAGAGAAAACGATCCAGGTTGTATCGCTCGTACGCGTACGAGCGGGCCGCGTCGCCCATGCGACGCGCGAGCTGCGGGTCGTCGTACAGCCGGTGCAGACCGTCGACGAGCGCGGCGACGTTCGTCGAGGTGATGCCGGTGCCCGGCGGCACCGCCTCCACGACGTCGGTCGTCGCGAGCGCCACGACCGGCATGCCGATCGCCATTGCCTCGAGCAGCGCGAGCCCGAGCGACGTCCAACGGAACGGATGCACGTACGCGCGCCTGCGCGCGACCTCTTCGTGCAGACGCTTCTGCGGCAGATCGTCCGCGCCGATGCCGAAGAGATCGACCGGAGCGACCGTTTCGAAACGCGGGATGAGATCGGTGCCGGTCACGCGTTTGCGCCGGGCTGCTTCGTTGATCACGATCGCGGTGCGCGGCACGCCGCCGTCGTACGCGACGTCGGGTCGTACGATGCCGTGCTCGATGACGCACGTGCGCGTCGAGCCCGCGTCCCAAAACAGATCGTTGAAGTGCGTGACGTGCACGAGCACGATGTCGTCGCGATCGGCGATCGGATGCCGCATGTCGTTCGGGTCGCCCGTGGGCGCGTTGTGTTCGACGTACATCGCGGCGAGGTCGCGGCCGGGCCGGCGATCGCCCATCCAACGGCGGCCGAGTTCGCCGAGCTCTTCCGGACGTTGGAAGACGACGGCGTCGAACGTCACCGAGCTCGCATCTTCTTCGGTCAGCTCGATCGCGTTCTCCGGCCAATCGTACGTCTGCGCGCGCCCGCGACCGTCCGGGCCGCGGTCGGGAACGAGCGGGATATAATATCGATGCCGGCCGCGCACGAACGCCGTCGTCCACGCGCCGTGCACGTGCCAGATCAAGACGTTCATGCCGGCCCCGCGATCGCGGCGCCGACGCGCGAGTCGCCGGCGAGCGATCCTAGCGCCGCGGCGACCTCTGCCGGCTCGACGCCGCCGGTGCACGGCTGACCCGGGATCGGACACACGCGCGCGCGACAGCCCGCGCACGCGATGTCGCGATCGCCGAGCATGACGTACGGCGTGCGCCACGGCGCGAAACGTGCGGGATCGATCGTCGGCGGAAAGATGGTCGCGACGGGCGTGCCGACGGCCGACGCGACGTGGATGCCGGACGAGTTGCCGACGACGAGTGCGTCCGCATCGCGCACGACGCTCGCGAACTCCGCGAACGTCGTGCGGCCGGTGAGATCGATCGCGCCGGACGAACCCGTGACGGCCGCACCGAGCTCGCGCTCGTTCGCGCTTCCGAGCACGACGACGTCGCGGCCCTCGGCGCGCAGCGTCGCGACGAGCGCGGTCATCTTTTCCGGCGCCCAGCGGCGCGCGGGCACGGTGGCCCCGGGCTGAACGGCGACGTAACGCGCGGGAAGGTGCGCGAGCCGCTGCGGGAGATCGCGATACCGAAGCCGTCCGTCGTCGCCGTCCGGTAACGCGTAGCCGCGCGCCGCGACGAGTGCGAGCGCCCGCTCGACTTCGTGCATGCCGTCGTCGACCGCTACGCGCGTGTCGAGCAAGGAACCCGGATAGTCGACGGAGATCGCCGCGATGCGTGCGACGCCGGCGAGACGCAACACGAGTGCCGTCGGAAGCGGGCTCTGGTGAAACGACGTGAACACGAACGCTTCGTCGACGCCGAGCGCGGCGTAGCGCGCGACGTCTTCCGCGATGCGCGCCGGGGTCACGGGCTGCGGTTCGGCCGCGATCCATTCCGCGCGCACGGTCACCACGTCGCGCACGCCGGGCAGCAATCGCCCCGCGCCCTCGCCCGACGGAGCGCAGGCGAGGATCACGTCGCCTTCGACGGAGAGCGCGCGCAGCGCCGGCCCGAGCAACGTCACGTCGCCGTTGTTGTCTTGCCGCACGGCGAGGATGCGCCGCATCAGACGGCGCCGCTCAAGATGAGATCGACGGCGGCGCCGAGATCGCGCGCGACGTGCGGCGCGCGAGCGATCTCTTCCGCGAGCGTGTCGCGCGTCGGCACGAGGATCGCACGAGCGCCCGCCGCGCGCGCGGCGTCGACGTCCGAGCCGATGTCGCCGACGACGACGCAGTCGGCGGGATCCGCGCCGGCCTCGCGCGCGGCGGCAAGCACGAGACCCGGCTCCGGTTTGCGGCAGGCGCACCCGGCGTCCCGCGCGTGCACGCACGCTTGGATCGTCGCGAACGGACCGAGATACCGATCGAGCCGCGCGTGCAGCGCCGAGAGTTCTTCCGCCGCGAGATCGCCTTCGCCGACGCGCGGCTGATTCGTCACGACGCCGCACGCGATCCCGGCATCGCGCAGGCGCGCGAGTGCGGAGCGGGCGCCGTCGACCGGACGCACGTCCCGCGGATCGCGGAGATCGGGGACGTCTTCGATCAACGTCCCGTCGCGATCGAAGAGAACCGCCGCAGCTCGCCGCGCGGGGCGCCTCAACGTCTCGCGGATGCGCAAGGCCGCACGGACGCGGTGAAACGTCGCCGCGAACGGGATCACCGCGCTCGTCGCGAGCATCGTCGCGATCTCGCGCGGCGTGCGCGGTCCGGGCGCGATGCGACGCCACGCGAAGCGCAGCACGCGCGCGACGAAGGCGATCCCGAATGCGACCGATGCGACCGCGCACGCGACGGTGGCGAGATAGGCACGAGATCGCTCTCGCCACGATGTCGCGCGGTCGTGCCATTCGCGCCCGTGCAACGCTTCCATCAACACGTCGTCGGCGTTGCCCGCTTGGAGACGGACGCTGATCCACGCATCCGCCGGACGCACGGGATGGCGCACGCGGCGCCGTCCCGTCTCGAGCGTCCAGCCGTCCGCGAGAATGCGCAGCGCGAGCTCCGCGTCTTCGCGATACGCGCGCGGAAAACGTTCGTCGAAGCCGCCGGTGCGTTCGAGCGCCGCACGGCGGAACGCGAAGTCGGCGGTGATGTATCTCGCGCCCTCGAGCCCGCGCACGTTGCGCTCCCAATCGGTGGGACGGCGCGACGCATCGAGCGGCACCGTCACGTTCCCCGCGACACCCGCGACGCGCGCGCCGCACGAGGCGAGATCGGCTGCGAGATCGCGCCGCCACGAGCCGTCGACGACGACGTCGTCGTCGAGAAACGCCACCCACGGCGCGGCGGCGTGCCGCCAGCCGCGATTGCGCGCGGCGGCCGGCCCGCGTGCGGCGCCCGCGATGACGACGATGCGGCGCGAGAAGTCGGTCCCGGGCACGAACGGCCCGCACGGCAGCGCCTGCGAGCGATCCCGCCGGTCGTCGACGACGATCACGTTCCGCGGGAGCGGACCATCGGCGGCCTCGAGCGAGCGCAGCAAGGCGAGAAGCGAGGGCCGCCCGATCGTCGGGATGACGACGTCGTACACGCCGTTCACGCGGCGGCGACGAGCGAGACGGCCGCCGTCAACGTCCGCCGCGCCCGCGCGGACGCACGATCGCAAAAGACGCATCGATGCCAAGGACTCGCATGACAACCGCATCTCCGGAGCGACATCCGCAAACCACGCTCGCTCGCTCCTTTGACGCGCCCGCGGAACGGGGTAAGGCCGCATCATGAAAGCGAATTGCTGGCACGGGAAGACGCATCTCGAGGTCGAGGAGAAGCCCGATCCGACGATCGTCGAACCGACGGATGCGATCGTGCGCGTCACGCTGACCGCGATTTGCGGCTCCGATCTGCACCTCTACGACGGCGTCATCCCGACGATGGAGTCGGGCGACATCCTCGGCCACGAATTCATGGGCGAGATCGTGGAGACCGGCGGCGGCGTGAAGCGCCACAAGAAAGGCGACCGCGTCGTCGTCGCGTTTCCGATCTCGTGCGGGACGTGTTACTTCTGCACGAAGACGCTGTTCTCGCTCTGCGAACGCTCGAATCCGAACGCGGAGATGGCGGCGAAACTGTGGGGGCATTCGCCGGCCGGTCTCTTCGGCTATTCGCATCTTCTCGGCGGCTACGCGGGTGGCCAGGCGGAGTACGTGCGCGTGCCGTTCGCGGACGTCGGCGCGTTCCCGGTGCCGGAATCCGTAACGGACGAACAGGCGCTCTTCCTCTCCGACATCTTTCCGACGGGTTACATGGCGGCGGAGAACTGCAACATCCAAAAGGACGAGACCGTCGCCGTCTTCGGGTGCGGACCGGTCGGGCAATTCGCGATCAAGAGCGCCTACATGCTCGGTGCGGAGCGCGTGATCGCGATCGATCGCGTGCCGGAGCGCCTCGCGATGGCCCGAACGCAAGGCGGCGCGGAGACGATCGACACGGACGACGTCGACGACATCAACGCCGCGCTCGCGGAGAAGACGTCGGGCCGCGGTCCGGATGCCGTCATCGACGCCGTCGGCATGGAGGCGCACGCGGATGGTTTCGAGGGCGTCTACGATCGCGTCAAGCAGATCGCGAAGCTCGAGTCCGATCGTCCCGCGGTGCTCCGCGACGCGATCATGTCGGTGAGAAACGGTGGCACCGTCTCCGTGCCGGGCGTGTACGGCGGGCTCGTCGACAAGTTTCCCGCCGGCGCGTTCGTCAACAGAAACCTCACGCTCAAAAGCGGGCAGACCCACGTGCAGCGCTACATGCCGCTCTTACTCGAGAAGATCGTCGCGGGCGAGATCGATCCGAGCTTCGTCATCACCCATCGCATCAAACTCGCCGACGCGCCGGCCGCGTACGAAACGTTCCGGGACAAAAAAGACGGCTGTATCAAAGTCGTCATGACGCCCTAGCAAGCGCCGTTGGCGGTCGTGCACGTGTGGAAAATACGGAGCATGTCGAAATCACGCAAAGCATCCTCAACTCGTCATCAGCGCGCATTAGGCGCCGTGACGTTCTCCGCGGCGGCGCTGTTCGTCGCGCCGCCGGCATCCGCGCAGATGACGGCGGCGACGGGCGATCAGGCCTTCGTAACGCAAGCCGCACAAGGCGGCATGGCCGAAGTCGCCGACGCAACCCTCGCGAGCACGCGCGCTTCGAGCGCGAGCGTGAAGGCGTACGCGCAAAAGATGGTCGCGGACCATACGAAGGCCAACGCGCAACTCGCTGCGATCGCACGGAAAGAAAAGTTCACGTTGCCGAGTGGGATCGGCGACGACAACGCGCAACTGAAGGGCGCCCTCGGGAAGCTCAAAGGGAAGACGTTCGACGTCAGCTATCTGCAAGGCCAGGTTCAGGGTCACGAAAAGATGGAGCAGGTCTTCCAAAAAGAGATTTCGACGGGAAGAAACGCCGAGCTCGTCGCGTTCGCGAAGACGACGCTGCCGACCGTCGAGAAGCATCTCGCGCTCGCGAAGTCGGACACGATGCGCGTCGAGGCCGGTACGAGCGGCGGTTCTTCGACGAATACGACGCCGGGAGAAAAATCGACGCCGGTCGCTTCGCCGGCACCGGCGCCCACGCAGACCTAGTCGCACTCACGAGGGTCTCCGAAGTGGGTATGGAGAGCGTACGCCGCTACGGCGCTCGCGCTTCAGGAGGTTCTCGATGCGTTTCAAACTCTTTGCCGCTGCGTTCTGCGCCGCACTCGCGTTCGCAGCGATGACGGCAACGGGCCCCGCCCTCGCACAGACCCAGGCGTTGCCCACCGCGCCCGGCGCCGATCGCGCGTCCCAGGGCGGCCTGCCCGAAGCGCCGGCGTCGCTTCCGAAGGTCGCCGGCGCTTCGCCGCTCGAGCCGTATCTCATCACGTGGTTGCTGCCGGTCTCCGGCATCATCATCTTCGGCTTCTGCGTGTTTTTCGATCGCCGTCTGCGCACGTCGTATCGCGGCTAGAAGACTCCACACGTGCCGGCGATCGAGCTCGAGGGCGGCGAAGCATTTCCGACGGTGTCGTTCACGGGCGTCTTTGCGTTCGAGGACGTGAGCGACATCGAGCACGCGCTCGACGTCCTCGATCTCGACCCCATCGTCATCCTCGATCTCGGACACGCGCGCAGCATCGATGCCGCCGTGATCGGCGCGTTCGTGCGTCAGCAGAAATCGCGTCAGGGTCGCGTCGTCACGGTCGTACGGGAGGGTCAGCTGGTCTCCCGCCTGCTGTCGATCGCGAAAGTCGACACCTACCTCAACGTCGTCGGTTCCCGTGAAAAAGCGCTTGAGCACGCGGCCGTCTTGCGCGACGTCAGCGCCGCGGCTTTCTCACGCGACGGCGTCGCTCATCCGTCATGACCGGTTTTCCATCGGCCGTTCCGCTTGGATCGTGACGTCGTCGAGAACGAGCGACGCGTGCGTTCCGGAACCGTCGCGAACGCCGAAATACACGTAGAGCGTCTGTCCCATCAGTGCCGTCACGTCGAAGGTGTAGTGCGCGAACGCCGACGTGACGATCGGATCGCGGACGATCGGTTGGATCATGTCCATCTTCCCGTCGGGAAGCTTGTCGTAGAACGAGACTTCGCGATACGCGGGTGCGGCGTTCGCATCCGTCCCCGTCGCCGTCGGTTTCTCCCAGAAATCGAGCAAGATCGATCGCGCCATCGGCATCACGACGCGTTGACAGATCGCGGCACCGCCCTCGAGCGTCACCGCGAACCGGCCGCCGTGAACGGTCGCGCTTTGCAGCGTGGCGGGACGTTCGCCGCAATCGCTCCACGCGGACAACGCCCCGGCGGTCCCCTCGGCTTCGAAGCCGGGATCGACGAGTGGATTCTGGACGCCGGCCGCGGCGACGGCGACGCCCAAGAGAACTGCGAGAGAGCCGATCACGCGTGCGCACCTCCGAGATACGCGGCGCTCACCGCATCGCTCGCGAGCAGGTTCCCGGCCGTATCGGCGAGCGCGATCTTGCCGAGTTCGAGAACGTACCCGCGATCTGCGATGGTCAACGCCTGACGCGCATTCTGTTCGATCAGGAGCACCGTCGTCCCGCGTGCGGCGATGTCCCGAATCACCCCGAAGATCGTCTGGACGAGGATCGGTGAGAGCCCGAGCGACGGTTCGTCGAGCATCACGAGCTGCGGCCGCGACATCAGCGCGCGGCCGATCGCGAGCATCTGCTGTTCGCCGCCGGAGAGGGTGCCGCTCTTCTGCGTCAGACGCTCGCGCAGACGCGGGAACACGTCGAGCACGCGCTCGTAATCCTCGTCGAACTCCGTCCGCGACGAACGCGTGTAGGCGCCGAGCTCGAGATTCTCGCGGACGGTCATCCGTGCGAACACGCGCCGGCCTTCCGGTGCGTGGCCGATGCCGAGCCGGACGATCTCGTCCGGCGAACGCTTCGCGAGGTCGCGGCCGGCGAAACGCACCGCACCTCCCGTGAGACGAACGAGGCCGCTGATCGCGCGCAGCGTCGTCGTCTTGCCCGCACCGTTCGCGCCGATGAGCGTGACGATCTCGCCCGCATCGACGTGGAGGCTCACGTTCGCGAGCACGCGCACGCGCCCGTACGCGGCGGAAATGCCGTCGACCTCGAGAAGCGCCATCAGGCCTCGGGCCGCCCGAGATACGCTTCGATCACCCGCGGATCGGAACGCACCTCCGCGGGCGCGCCCTCGGCGATCTTCTCGCCGTGATCGAGGACCGCGATCCGCTCGCTAACGCGCATCACGAGACTCATGTCGTGTTCGATCAAGAACACGGTGACGCCGGTGTCGCGGATGCGCTCGATCAGCGCGACGAGGCCGGCCTTCTCGCTCTGATTCATGCCGGCCGCGGGTTCGTCGAGCAGCAAGATCTTCGGATCGGATGCGAGCGCGCGCGCGATCTC
>CAJCIN010000261.1 GCA_903970385.1 Rhodospirillales bacterium
ACAATCACGTTCTCTCCGAGGGAGTCTTCGTTTGAAGTACATCGCTAGCGCGGCATTCGCCGTCGCCACGGCCGCCGCGGCCGTCCCCGCCGGCGCCGCCGCCATCCACCAGACGGGCATGCCGATGATCGCCGTCGCGCAGACGTCGACGCACGGATTCCCCGCAGTGCGCGGTTCGCGCGATCTCGGCCGCGTATCCGACGCGATGCCGATGCACGTCGCGCTCGGACTCGCCCCGCGCAACACGGCGCAGATCGACGCGCTCATCAAACGACAGAATACGCCGGGCGACTCGATGTACCAGCGCTTCCTGACCCCGGCCGAGACGAATGCGCTTTTCGCGCCGACGGGCCAAGCGGTCCAAAACGCGGCGACGTACCTGCAGCAGCGCGGCTTCCGCAACATCAAGGTGACGCCGGATAACCTGATCGTCACGGCCGACGGCACCGCGGCGATCGCGAGCGCCGCATTCGGCACCGAGATCCACGCGCTCGCGAACAATGGCGCACGCATCTTCGCGAACACGACCCCCGCCCACGTGCCGGCCGCCCTCGCCGGGAGCGTGACGTCGGTCCTCGGCCTCAACAACTACGGCATGCATCCCATGATCCGCTATGCTCCGGCGAAAATGCAGAGCATGCTGCGCGCGCGTCGCACGGCCGCAACGGCGTCGTATACGGCACCGGTCGAGGCGTGCCAAGAACCGGTCGGCACGTTGTGCGTCCTCAACAGCTATGACGCGTACGGTTTCCAGACGGCGTACGACGCGCCGCCGTTCAACGGCAATTCGAATCTCTGGGGCAAGACGGGGAAGAGCACGACGATCGCCCTCTTCACCGAAGGCAACATGACGAACGTGCTGACGGACCTCGTGAAGTACGAGGACAACAACGTGCCGGTGCTGCCGCACGTGAAGGTCGACGTCGTCAACGCAGGCATCCCGTCGCCCGACGTCTCGGGCCAAGACGAGTTCGACCTGGATTCGCAAACGAGCACCGGCATGGCCGGCAACGTCAAATCGCTGTATCTCTATGTCGCGACGACGCTGACGGACTCCGATACCGCGGTCGACTTCGACCGTTTCAAAACGGACGACATCGCGAAGGCCGGCAGCGCATCCTTCGGCGAGTGCGAACTCTTCCCGATGCTCGACGGCGCGGAAGTACTCGAGGACAAGATCTTCGCGGAAGCCGCCGTGCAAGGCCAGACGGTATTCTCGTCGGCGGGCGATAACGGCACGACGTGCCCGGTCGTCGCATCTACGGGCGTCCCGGGCACGGGCCTTCCCGCGCAGAGCTACCCCGGCGTCTCGCCGTACGTCATCAGCGTCGGCGGAACGACGCTCATCACGACCGTCGGCACGGGCGCGTACAATTCGGAAGTCGCCTGGTACGGAACCGGCGGCGGTATGAGCGAGACGGAGAACGCTCCGTATTGGCAGGCCGGCGTCGTCAGCAAAGTCGCGACGACGGCCGCCTTCAAAGAAGTGCCCGATGTCGCCATGGACGCCGATCCGAATACCGGCGCGAACGTGTACGTCAACGGAACGCTCATGGGCGTCGGCGGAACGAGCCTCTCGTCCCCGCTAAGCCTCGGCGTCTGGGCGCGCCTCGAAACGCTGCACGCGAACAAACTCGGCTTCGCCGCACCGCTGTTGTACAAAGAGTACGAAAAGTACACGACGTACAACTCGACGCTCGGCCTCTACGTACCGCCCACGCCTCCCGTCGGCGCTCTCGACCAACCGATCGGTGGATTCCACGACGTGATCACGGGCTCCAACGGCACGCCGGCGCTTCCCGGTTACGACACGACGACGGGCCTCGGCACGTTCGACATCAACAAGTCGTTCTCGGACCTGCCGACCTCATAGGGCGACGACGCGCCTCGACCGCGAGACCGCGATCGGACTTCGGTTCGGTCGCGGTTTTTCGTTACGACGCGCGGCGAGAATCGAAAAGCGCGACCGCCGCATCGTCGAGCGCGGGCGGATACGCCGCGAGATCGGCGCGCATCAACGTATGCGGCCGGCCGAACAAGTCGCGATCTTCGAGTGCTTCCCACGCGAGGCGGCGGAAGAACGGGACGTTCGCCCGCTGGACGTTCGCGAGAAACGTTCGCGCGCCGCGTGCGTGCGCGGTCGTCACCGCGCGAAACACGAGCCCGCTGCCGAGGCCGTAGACGTTACGATACTCGGCTTCGATCGCGAGACGCGATCCGTACCAGAGGCCGGGCGACGTCTCCGCGATGCGAACGGTGCCGACGACACGATGCGCCATGCCCATCACGTAGTCGACGGCGACGATCGGCGATGCAACGTCGTCGACGTCGTCACGATCGTCGCCCGAAAACAACCGCTGCTCGTCGCAGAACACGCGCCGGCGCAACCGAAAATGTGCGTCGCGTTCCCAACCGTCGCTCGCGAGTTTGATGCCGAACTGGGGCGGAACGAACGGCGCGAGGCCGTGCGGAAAGATCACGCCGTCTCGAACACGGAGAGCGACGAACACGCGCCGCACTTCCCGCAGCCCGCCTTGATGTCGGCGGAGACGAGGTTCGCGCGCACGAGCAGCGTGCCGACGCGCCCGAGCAGGTCGCGCATGAACGCAGGGCTCGGCGGCGTCGCCGCTTCGAGGCGCGTGCCCGCGATCGGCACGAGCGGAACGACGAACGGATAGACGCCGAGCGCGACGAGCGTCTCGCACATCGCGACGATCGCATCCGCCGTATCGCCGAGCCCGGCGATGACGTACGTGCTCACCTGGCCGCGGCCGAACACGGCGACGGCGGACGCGAACGCACTCAGATAATAGGAGACCGGCACCTTCGCCTTCCCGGGCATCGCGCGCGCGCGCACGTCCGGTTCGACGGCCTCGAGATGCATGCCGAGCGCGTCGACGCCCGCGGCGCGCAAGCGCGCGAACCACGCGAAGTCGTCCGGCGGCTCGCATTGCGCTTGGATCGGCAGAGCGACGGCCGCCTTGATCGCGGCGGCGCTCTCGCACAGGACCGCCGCGCCGCGATCGGTGCCGTTCGGCGTCCCGGTCGTCAGCACGGCATGCTTCACCGCGTCGAGCTCGACCGCGGCCTTCGCGACGGCGGCGAGCTGCGCCGGCGTCTTTCGGGCGATCGTCCTGCCGCCTTCGAGCGACGCGCCGATGGCGCAGAATTGACAGCGCGTCTTTTCGTTCGTGTAACGGATGCAGTCTTGGAGCACCGTCGTCGCGAGGACGTCGCGGCCGTGCAGCTGCGCGATCTTCCAGTAGGGCACGCCGTCGTCTGTCGCGAGCGCGTAGAAACGCGGCGACGGTGGAAACGAGATGCGGGCGACGGCGACGCCGTCGCGTTCCAGGACCGCGAACCCGTCGTCGCCGAGCGCGCGGACGGCGAAGGGCGACGCGGCGGCGCCGCTCGTGTGGACGGGCACCATGACCGTACGGCCGTCGACCGTGACCGCCTTGTGATCGGACGGTCCCGCGCCGCCGCGGCGACTCGGCGCGCCGTCGCTCGGATCAGCGAGTCGCAGCCCACGGGCTTGGAGCTCCGTGATCAAGTTGCGCGACACCGTTTCCTGGAGGTCGATGACCGTCATGTGCTTCTCCCTCGGCGACCGGCGGTGCCGGCCGCGGTGATTCCATCTGCATCGGCGCCGTCGCTCGCGCGTCCATGACGAGGCTGAGCAATTCCGGCCGCGCGTAGTGCCCGACGGAGTCCATCATGCGCTTGCGCTTCGCGATCAACGCGAAGTCCAAATCGGCGAAGATCGTCCCCTCGCCCTCGGTGAGCGGCGTCGCGAGATGCTTGCCCTCGGGCGACACGATCGCCGTGTGGCACCCGCCGCGCAGCGCATTCTGCATCGGGCCTTCGGGCACGACCGTCGCCACTTGCGATTCGTCGAGCCAGGCGGTCGCGTTCACGACGAAGCAGCCCGATTCGAGCGCGTGGTGACGGATCGTCACTTCCATCTGGTCGGCGAAGATCTGG
>CAJCIN010000262.1 GCA_903970385.1 Rhodospirillales bacterium
TAGGCGCCGGACCGTCGAAAAAAGCGGCGGACGAAATCGTCACGCCGCTTTTCAAAAGCCCGAAGGCTCTAAGTTGGTCGGGTAGACAGGATTTGAACCTGCGACCCCTAGTCCCCCAGACTAGTGCGCTACCAAGCTGCGCCACTACCCGATGCGGGTGTCTTTCGCACCCGGCGGGCGATGTCCATGCAGTCTAGCGTTTCTTCGCGCCGGCACGTTTTTTCGAGCCCGCCACGGCGTCCCGCAGGCCCTTGCCCGCCGTGAACGCCGGGACTTTGCGCGCCGGGATCATCAACTTCGCGCCGGTCTTCGGATTGCGGCCCTCGCGCTTCTTCCGTTCGCGCACGACGAAACTCCCGAAGGGGATCAATTGGACCTTATCGCCCTTTGCGAGCGCGTTCCGTATGCTGTCGAGCACGAGATCGACGATCTCCCCCGCCTGTCGCTTCGAGAGCTCGGTTTCTTCGGCAAGGGCGTCAACGAGATCGGCTTTTGTCAACGGATTCCACTCCAACAAAGACGAGCGGCAGTGCTATAATCATAACCGCACCCCGGTACCCGTCGCCTAATTGGCAGCCGCCCGCTTCGCTCCTGCCCCTGCGTCCGAAAACCAGGCCTCACACGGGTTTGCGCGCGTGCGACGCCGCGAGTGCGCGCAGCGCGAGCGCGTACGATTCGATGCCGAAGCCGGCCACGGTGCCGAGACACACGGGCGCGACGATGCTCGTGCGGCGGAATTCTTCGCGCGCGCTCGTGTTCGAGAGATGCACCTCGACCGTCGGAACCGCGATCGCCGCGATCGCGTCGCGAATCGCGTACGCATAGTGCGTGTACGCGCCCGGGTTGATCGCGATGCCGTCGACGTTGCCGCGAGCGGCATGCAACTCGTCGACGATCGCACCTTCGGAGTTGTGTTGCACGCAGCGCACCGTCATCCCGAGCTCCGCCGCTTCGCGCGCGATGCGCGCGTCGACGTCGTCGAGCGTTTGCGTGCCGTACGTCTGCGGTTCGCGCGTCCCGAGCAGATTGAGATTCGGACCGTGGATCACGAGCACGTTCACGGCGCATCGCGTTCGTGAAGGAACTGGACCCGCCCTCGAAAACGACGTGACGATGCCCGACCGGATCGTCACCGCAACCGCCGTCGATGGAAGCTTTTCCGTCGTCGCCGGTATCACGACGGAGCTCGTCGCCGACATGCAACGGCGGCTCGAACTCGCGCCGACCGCGAGCGCCGCCGTCGGCCGATTGCTGACGGGCGCCGCGTTGCTCGGCGCGAGCCTCAAGGGCAAGGAAAAACTCACGCTGCAGATCGCCGGCGACGGCCCACTGCGGGGAATCGTCGCCGACGTACAGCTCAATACGCCGGACGAGATCGGGGCACGCGGCTACGCGCGCCGGCCGGATGTCGACGTGCCGCTCAACGAACGTGGCAAGTTCGACGTCGGCGGCGCCGTCGGAAAAGGCTTTCTCCAGGTCACGCGCTCGTTCGAGGTGGGCCAGCCGTACGTCGGCATCGTCGAGCTGCAGACGGGCGAGATCGGCGACGACATCGCCTCGTATCTCATGACGTCGGAGCAGATCCCGAGCGTCGTCGCGCTCGGCGTGCTCGCGAACCCGCAGGGCATCAAGGCGTCAGGCGGGGTCATCGCACAGGTGCTGCCCGGTGCGGACGAAGCGACGATCCGCACGCTCGAAGAGCGCGCGCGCGCGATGCCGCCCGTCACGACGCAGATCGACGCCGGCGCGACGCTCGAGGATCTCGTCACCGCGATCGCGGGACCGCTCGAGGTGCGCTACACGCGCGACTACGCGCTCGTCTTCACGTGCACGTGTTCGCGCGAACGCGTCGAGCGCGCGCTCCTCGGCCTCGGCCGCGACGAACTCGAGAAGATGTTGCGCGAGCAAGAGCGCACCGAAGCCGTCTGCGAGTTCTGCAAGACGGCGTACGTGCTGTCGCACGACGAAGTGCTCGCGCTCATCGAACGGCTGGAAGCGCGCAGTTAGCGAGGTTCGGTCACACCCCGAGGCGCGACTTGAACTGCTCCTGGATCAGACCGTTCCGATTCTCGTACCACCACCCGCACTCGCAACGGATCGGTTTGCCGCCGTCGACGGGGTAGGCATGGACGCGCTTGCAACGCCGGCACGTCAGCGTCTGCGGCCCGAGCGGAGCGCGGCCCGTGTACGTGACCGGCGCGGCGGACGGATTGGATTTGTGCTGACTCATAAGTCCTTTACGAAGCGGGGAGAATGCGGACGTACCGCCGGCTTCCGACGGAAAGCACCACGGGTGCGGCGGGAGCGATCCAGCTTTGGCGCGGGTCCGACACGACGGCCCCGTCCAGCTTGACACCGTTACCCGCGATCAAGCGTTCGGCCTCGCGTTTGCTTGCGGCGAACGCGCTCGCGAGGAGAACGTCCGCGACGGTGCGCCAACCGCCGTCCGCGGCGAGCTCGCGCATGTCGGCCGGGACTTCGCCGCGCTGGACCGTCGCCTCGAAGCGGTCTCGCGCGGACCGTGCGCCCGTGGCGCCGTGGTAGCGCGCGACGATCTCCTCGGCGAGATCTTTCTTCGCGATCATCGGATGCAACGCGCCGGAGACGAGTCCCGCGCGTAACGTTTCGACGTCCTCGCTCGACCGGAACGCGGCGAGCATCGCGTAACGCGGCAGCATCTCGTCGGGCAAACTCATCAGTTTTCCGAACTGTTCGCTCGCCGGCTCGACGAGCCCGATGTAGTTGCCCTTCGACTTGCCCATGCGGACGACGCCGTCCGTGCCCTCGAGAATCGGCGTGGTCATGCAGATCTGACGGGGCTGACCCGCGTGTGCTTGATACTCGCGCGCGAGCAGGAAGTTGAAGAGCTGATCGGACCCGCCGAGTTCGACGTCGCACTCCATCGCCACGCTGTCGTACGCCTGCGCGATCGGATAGAGAAATTCGTGCAACGCGATCGGCGTGCCGGATTTGTAACGTTCCGAGAAATCGTTGCGCGACAGCATCTGCGCGACCGTCGTCTGCGCCATCAAACCGATCAGATCGCCCATCGAGAGCGGCGCGAGCCACGTCGAGTTGTGCATGATCTCGATGCGCTCGAGATCGAGCACCGTGCCGGCCTGCTCGCGATAGTCGCGCATGTTGGCGACGATCATCTCGTCCGTGAGCGGCGGCCGCGTGTCGTTGCGCCCGGTGGGGTCGCCGATCTTCGCGGTGAAGTCGCCGATCAAGAGGATCACGCGATGGCCGAGCTCGACGAACTGCTGCATCTTGTGCAGCACGACGGCGTGCCCGAAGTGCAGGAACGAGCCCGTCGGATCGACGCCGAATTTGACCGTCAACCGGCCCTTCGCGGCGATGCGCGCTTCGAGTTCGGCAGCCGTTTCGACGTGATCGCAACCGGCGGTGAGGATCTGTGCCTGTTCGCGAGGCGTGACGTTCGTAGCGAGTCCCATGAAAGCAGGGCGCAGTTCCAGCCGCCGCGCGCCCGCGCCTCCCGCACGCGGCGCGCGGGTCAGCCGAGTTCGAACACCGTGACGCCGCCGCCGCCCTCGTCCGCGTTTCCGTAGCGCACGTCTCTGACGCCGCGCCGCTCCTTGAGCCACTGTTGCAGGCCGCGGCCGAGCAGCCCGGTGCCTTTGCCGTGGATGAGCCGTAGCGCGCCGATTCCGAGCAACGACGATTCGTCGATCCATTTGTCGACGAGCGGCTCCGCCTCGACGAAGCGTTTCCCGCGCACGTCGAGTTCGGTGCGCGCGCCGCTCGCCGCATCGAGCGTCGCTTCACCCGAACCCGCTTGCGCGCGGGGGCGGCGCTGCTGCGCGGCGTCGGCCGCGCGCTTCGTCACGCGCAAGCCGGCCTTCGGCACGACGGTCTTCATGGAGCCGATCGCGACGAGCACGCCGTCGCCGTAGTCGTCGACGACGTCGCCCGCGCTCTGCAGCGAATCGACGAACACGCGATCGCCGATCGCGATGCCGGGGGTCCCGGCGACGGGCTTCACGGCGGACGGTTTCTCGATGCCGAGATCGCGGTGCACGTCCTCGAGCACGCGATCGAGCAGCGATGCCTGCCCGGACGTCACCTTCGGACGGCCGGCGCGGTCGCGATTGCGCCGTTCGAGCTCCGCGACGAACTCGCGTAACGCGCGGCCGAGCCGATCGTCGGCCGCTCGCGCGAGCGACGTTCGTTCGCGCTCGAGCGCGGCGGCGCGTTCCGAGGCGACGTTTTCGAGCGATCGCAGGTTCGAACGCTCGCGCTTGAGCGCGTCACGCTCCGCCGCCGCCTCCGCCCGCACCTCGGCGAGCTCCGCGAGCGCGCGGTCGTAGTCGCGTTCGCTCGTCGACAGCAGCTCCTCGGCGCGACCGACGATGCCGGCGTCGAGTCCGAGGGCGCGCGCGAGCGGAAACGCGAGCGATTGCCCGGGCGACCCGAGATCGAGCTCGTACGTCGGCACGAACGTGTGCGGATCGAAGCGCACGCTGCCGTTCTGAACGTGCGGGGTCGCGTGCGCGAACAGTTTGAGTTCCGTGCTGTGCGTCGTGACGATGCCGCGCGCGCCGCGCGCGAGCAGATGCTCGACGAGCGCGATCGCGAGCGCGGCGCTCGAGGCCGGTTCGGTGCCGCTCGCGATCTCGTCGATCAGCACGAGCGACCCTTCGCCCGACGCGTCGACGATCGTATGCAGGCGTCGCAGGTGCGCCGAAAAGGTCGACGCGTTCTCGGCGATCGACTGCTCGTCGCCGATGTCGCAGCCGACGTAATCGAACGCACCGATCGTCGTGCCTTCTTCCGCGGGCAACTGCATGCCGCAGTACGCCATCGACACGAAGAGCCCGACCAACTTCAGCGCGACCGTCTTGCCGCCCATGTTCGGGCCGCTGATGACGACGAATCGTACGTCGTCGTCGAGCGCGATCGATTGCGGCACCGCACGATCCGCGAGCAGCGGGTGCCGCCCGCCGCGGACGATCACGCGTGCGTCGTCGACGAGCACCGGTGCGACCGCGTCCATGCTCTGCGCGACGCGCACGCGCGCGAGCACGAGATCGACGTCGGCGAGTACGTCGAGGTTGACGTCCGCGCGTTCGGCGCGCGATCCGACGAGCGCGGAAAGCTCCGCGAGGATGCGCGCGATTTCGTGTTCTTCTTCGAGGCGGAGCGTGCGCACGCGGTTGTTGACGTCGAGCGCGTCGAGCGGCTCGACGAAGAGCGTGTGACCCGTCGACGAGGTGTCGTGAACGACGCCCGGCACCATGCTCGCGAACTCCGCCTTCACCGGCACGACGAAGCGGCCGTCGCGCACGGTGACGATCGTATCTTGAATCGCTTTGGAATAGCGCGGCGATCGCACGATCGACGCGCAGCGATCGCGCGCCTCGTCCGCCGCGTGGACGGCGCTGCGGCGCAGCCGCGCGAGCGTCGCGCTCGCGCGATCGAGAACGTCGCCTCGCTCGCCGATCGCGCGATCGATCGCGGCCGCGATCTCGGGCAGCGGCTGCGCCGCCTCGCAGCGCGCGAGCAGCGTCGGCACGTCCGGCGTGCCGCGAACGCGCCGCACGGCGGCGTCGGCAGACGCGAGCGCGAGCCCGATCTCGCGCAACTCCTCGGCGCCGAGCGTGCCGCCGCGCGCGGCGAGCGCCACGGCCTCGCCGACCTCACGCGTGCGCGCGAGCGCGAACCCGCCGTCGGCCACGATCCGGCGCATCTCGGCCGTCGCCGCCTGCTCGCGGCGCGCGAGCGCCATGCCGGTCTGGGGCACGAGCGCGGCGGCACGCGCCGTCGCACGATCCGTCATCGTCTGCTTGGCGACGAGCGCACGGACCGCGCCGAAATCGAGAACGTCGAGAGAACGCTCGTCGGCGAGCGGGTGCGGAGTCACCCTCGGTTCAACCCGCGTGCGGCACCGAAAGCTGCGGTTCCCAAAGCTCGATCGGATTGCCGTCCGGATCGTGGAGCCTGGCGAATCGGCCATTCGGATACTTCACCGGATCCACGTTGACGTCGACCTGAGATTTCTTCAGTTGCGCGACCATGGCGTCCAGATCTCGAACGCGGAAGTTTACCATGAACGCCTGCTGCTGCGAACCGAAATACTCCGTATCCGTCGGGAACGGGCTGAATGCGGTCGGGCCCGCGGCCTGCTGCCATCCGGCTTGGCCGTACGCCGTGGGGACCGGGTCGACCCCGAGATGCTCGAAATACCACCGCGCGAGCGCTTTGGGATCACGGCTCCGGAAGAACAGTCCGCCGATGCCGAGCACGCGCTCCGCGGGTGCTTCGATTCGCGCTTCCGCCGCGCCGGCCGTCCCGGCACCGTCCGCCGTTCCGACCGCGGCGAGCGCCGCCGCACCGAGGATCATGGACTTGCGGTCGATCGGCATTTCTTCTCTACTCGGCGCCGTCGCCCAGCGCCGCGCGCAAACGCTCTTCCGCGAGCGTCGGATTGGCCGTCCCGCGGCTCTGCTTCATCACCTGACCGACGAGGAATCCCATCACCTTCGTCTTGCCCGCGCGGTAGTCGGCGACCGATTTCTCGTTGGCGGCGAGGACCGCGGCGACGAGCGTGTCGATCGCGCCCGAATCGCTCACCTGGCCGAGACCCTCGGCGGCCACGATCTCGCGCGGCGAACCGCCGTCGCTCCAGACGCGCGCGATTAAATCCTTCGCGGTTTTCGAGTTGATGGTCTTCGCTTCGACGAGCGCGACGATTTCCGCGAGCGACTCGACGCCGAGCCGCGACTCGCCGGCGGGCACGCCCGTCTCGTTCGCGAGCCGGGAGAGATCGCCGAGCACGAAGTTCGCGGTCGCCTGCGGCTTCTCGGTCAGCGCCGTCGCCGCGTCGTAATAGTCGGCGAGCCCCGGCGTGTCCACGATTTGATGCGCCTGCGCGATCGAGAGTTTGTCGTCGGAGACGAAGCGGTCGATGCGTGCCTGCGGCAGACCGACGAGCGACTCCCGCAGCCGCGTGACGTCGAGCGGCGCGAATTCGATCGGCGTCAAATCGGGATCCGGGAAGTAGCGGTAATCGTGCGCCTGCTCTTTGCTGCGCATCGAGTGCGTCGTGCCGGCCGCCTCGTCCCAACCGCGCGTCTCTTGAACGATGCGCCCGCCGTTCTCGAGGATCTCCGCTTGGCGCGCCATCTCGCTTTCGATCGCGCGTCGCACCGAGTTGAACGAGTTCATGTTCTTGATCTCGGTCTTCGTGCCGTATTCTTCTTGACCGACGGGACGCAGCGAGAGGTTGACGTCGCAGCGCAGCGAGCCTTCCTCCATCTTCACGTCGCTGACGCCGAGCGCCACGAACGTGCGCTTGAGCGCCTCGAGATACGCGACCGCGGCGGGTGCGCTGCGGATGTCGGGCTCGGAGACGCACTCCATGAGCGGCACGCCCGCCCGGTTGAAATCGACGAGCGAATGCGTCGAGCCGGCGATGCGGCCGTCGCGCGACGCGTGCGACGATTTGCCCGTGTCTTCTTCGAGGTGGATGCGCGTGAGCCGGCACGACCCGTGCGTGCCGTCGGGCAGCCAAAACGGAACGACGCCGCCTTGCGTGAGCGGCATGTCGAACTGCGAGATCTGGTAATCCTTCGGCATGTCCGGATAGAAATAGTTCTTGCGATCGAATTTCGAGTACGCCGGGATCTCCGAACCGAACGCGAGGCCGGCTTTGACGAGCAATTCGATCGCGAGCCGATTCGGCACGGGCAACGCGCCCGGCATGCCGAGGCACACGGGGCACACGTTCGTATTCGGTTCCGCGCCGAACACGTTGCGGCAGCCGCAGAACATCTTCGTCTCGGTCTTGAGCTCGACGTGACACTCGATGCCCATGACGACTTCGTACGCGACGCCGCCGATCGCGATCGGCGCGGCCGCCGCATCGAGCGTCGCGCTCATCGCGCCACCGCCGTACGCGGCAGGTCGGGGATGCTCCGCGCCTCGGCGTGTCGCGTCCCGCGTTCGTACGCGTGGGCGATGCCGAGCAGCGATCGCTCGGCGAAGAGCGGCGCGCTCAGCTCGAGGCCGAGCGGCATCGGCGACGTGCCCCCGGCCGGCGTGACGTAGCCGCACGGGACGGAGAGCGACGGCAAACCCGCGAGCGACATCGGAATCGTATAGTAGTCCATCAAGTACATGCTGACCGGATCCGTCTTCGCCGCGAACGCGAAGGCGGGCGTCGCGGCGGCGGGGCACGCGATGGCGTCGCACGAGGCGAATGCCTTCGCGAAGTCGCCGGCGATGAGCGTGCGCGCCTTCTGCGCGCGCACGTAGTACGCGTCGTAGTAACCGCTGCTGAGCGCGTACGTACCGATGAGGATGCGCCGCTTCACCTCGTCGCCGAAGCCGGCCGCGCGCGTGGCCTCGTACGTCGCGCCGACGTCGCGGCCCTCGACGCGCAAGCCGTACCGCATCCCGTCGAAGCGTGCGAGATTCGACGAGCACTCCGCGGGCGCGATCAGATAGTACGTCGCGATCCCGTATTCGGCGGTCGGCAACGCGACCTCGACGAGTTCGGCGCCGAGCTTCTCGAGATCGGCGTACGCGCGCTCGTAAACGGCGCGTACCGCCGGATCGAGTTCCGTCAGCGCGAATTCGCGGACGATGCCGATGCGCACGCCGCGGAGATCCTCGCGAAGTCCGGGCGACGCGAGCTCGACCGGACGGTCGACGGAGGTCGCGTCCATCGGATCGTGGCCGGCCATCACGTCGTAGACCAACGCCGCGTCGGCGACGGTGGTCGCGATCGGGCCGATCTGGTCGAGGCTCGATGCGAACGCGATCAAGCCGTAGCGGGAGACGCGACCGTACGTCGGCTTGAAGCCGACGACGCCGCAGAACGCGGCCGGCTCGCGGATCGACCCGCCGGTGTCGCTTCCGAGCGAGACCGTCGCTTCGCCGCCGGCGACGGCCGCCACGCTTCCGCCCGAACTGCCGCCCGGCACGCGACCGAGATCCCACGGGTTCGCGGTTTTTCCGAGCGCGCTGTTCTCACACGACGAGCCCATCGCGAACTCGTCGAGATTCGTCTTGCCGAGCGGGATCGCGCCCGCATCGAGGAGACGCTGAACGGCGGTCGCGGTATACGGCGCGATCCAATCGGCGAGGATCTTCGACGCGCACGTCGTGCGCGTGCCCGTGACGCACATGTTGTCCTTGATCGCGAGCGGCACGCCCGCGAGCGGCAACCGTTCGCCGGCCGCGATGCGCGCGTCGACGCGCGCGGCATGCGTTCGCGCGAGCTCCGAGGTGACGCTGAGGTACGCGCCGATCACGCCGTCGCGCTCCGCGATGCGGTCGTTCGCGGCGCGCGCGCGTTTCGCGGCGGACGATTCGCCGGCGTTGACGGAACGGGCGATCTCGACGGCGGTGGCGTCGCTCACGCGTCTTCTCCGATGATGCGCGGCACGCGGAAATACGCACCGTCACGCTCCGGCGCTCCGCCGAGCACCGTCTCGCGATCGAGCGACGGGCGCACGACGTCGTCGCGCATCACGTTGCTCTGCGCGATGACTTGGGCCGTCGCGCCGACGTCGGCGACGGGAAGGGCCGCGAGCCGATCCACGTGCTCCAAGAGCGCACCGAGCTGCGCGCCGAAACGCTCGACTTCCGCCGGAGTCAACGCGAGACGCGCCAACTTCGCGACGTACGCGACGTCGATGTCGCCCGATGCCACGCTATGCCTCCCCGGCCGCGAGATCCAGCGGCGGAACGTCCGACCGGTGCAACGCGGCGAGCGCCTCGATGTGACCGGTGTGCGGGAACATGTCGAACGGTTGGACGGCGCCGAGGCGGTAGCCGCCCGCGACGAGTTGCGCGACGTCGCGCGCGAGCGTCGCGGGATTGCACGACAGATACCAGACGTGCGGCACGCGGGCGCGCACGATCGCGCCGATCGTCGCTTCGTCGGAACCTTTGCGCGGCGGGTCGAGAAAAACGATATCCGCCGCGGCGAGCGCCGCAGCTCCGGCCGTGGTCCGTAAGACCGCTTCGACGCGACCGTTCAAGAACGAGGTGTCCGGCTCGACGCCGTTGAGGACGGCATTCGCCTTCGCCTCGCGGACGGCGTGCGGGTTCTCTTCGATGCCGACGACGCTCGCGCCGTGCTTTGCGAAAAAGAGCGCGAACGTTCCCGCACCGCAGTAGAGATCGACGATGCGGCGGCCCTTCGGAATCTGCTTTTCGAGATAGCCGAAGATCCGGCCGACCATCTCGCTGTTCACTTGGAAGAACGACGCGGGTGAAACGCGGAATCGGACGCCGTCGATCGCCTCGTGCATCTCCGAGTTGCCGAACACCGTCGAATTCTTGCGACCCATCACCGCATTGTCGCTCGGCGGTTCGAACGAGTTGCCGATGCCGACGACGCCGGGCAGCTTCGCGGCGAGCGCTGCGCCGGCCGCACGCAATCCCGGCGACGCGTTCTGCGTCGTCACGGACACGACGGATTCGCCCGATGCGAGTCCCGCGCGTGCGACGACGTGTTTCGCCCCGTCGAACGCGCCGGCCGTCGCCGGGTCGCGCGCGGCGTCCCAAAAGCCCGCGATCGCGGCGTCCAGCTGCGGCATGACGATCGGACACGTCTCGATCGGCACGATGTCGTGCGTCCGCGCCGCGTAGAACCCGAACGCCGCCGTCGCGCGATCTGCCTCGGCCGCGCGCATCGGCGTGACGACCAGGGCCATCTTGTTGCGGTAGTTTCGCGGATGGTTCATCCCGACCGGCATGCCGACGTTCGCACCTTCGATACCGGCGAGCCGCCGTAACGCGTTCTCCACGATGCCACGCTTCCAGACGAGTTGCGCGGGGTACGCGAGATGCTGGACCTGGCAGCCGCCGCACGCACCGAAGACGCCGCAGAACGGTTCGACGCGATCGGGCGATCGCGTCAGGAGTTCGACGAGTTCGCCGACGGCATACTTCGCCTTCACCGTGTCGATGCGCACGCGAGCGCGCTCGCCGGGCACGGGGCCGAGAACGTACACCACCATACCGTCGGAACGTCCGACGGCTTGGCCCGTCTTCGCGATGAGATCCGTGCAAGCGATCTCGACCACGTCGCCGGGCGCGAGCACCGGCGCGAGAGTCACGCTCGCGCCGCTAATCGGGCTTTTTATCATCGAGCTGCTTGAGCAGCCGATTCGCTTCGTCGATCAGTTGCTGGATGCGCTCGGTCGTCGGATCGGACGGTGGTTTCAAAAGGGTCGCGCGGATGACCGCGAAGGCGAGCCCGGCCGACGCCGCGGCGATCGCGACGAAGAGCAGGGTGCGTTTGAGCGTGGCGTCGCCGCCGGCATCCTGTAACGCGCCATCCGCCGGTGCGTCGGTTGCCGAGTTCGTGTGGTTCGCGTAGGTCTCGAGACCGGGTCCGTCTGCCATATCGGGATGTTTTCGCGGGATCGGTCTACGATGCATCCTCCCCGTTCGTCCGCATGGCGAGCGTTCGTGCGAGTTGCGAGGAGAGCACGGGACGCAAGAGCGCGCCGGCTGCCCCGGCGGCCATCGCCGATCGCACGAGGGCGGTTACGTCGAGCGCGCCCACGACGTACAGCGCGAGCCCGGGACGCACGCCGTGCAGCCGCTCGATGCAGGCGATCGCACCGCCCGGCAAACGCCCGTCGATCACGACGGCATCGAGTTCGAGGCGCAGCGCGAGAAGGACCGCGGCCTCGGCATCGCCGGCTTCGCCCGCGACGTCGAGACCCGCGGCAACGGCCGCTCGCGCGAACGCCGTCCGCGCCACGGCGGAATCGTCGACGACCAGAACGCGCATGTGCGGACGTTCCCGCGCTACGGGGGTCGCTCCCCGCCGGAATCGACGTCGCCGAGCAGGGTGACCTGCGTGCCCGTTCGCGCGACGACGAAGCGCCGGGTGCCGGCGCGGATGACGTGCACGGACGCGGCGCCCGGCAAGTAGACGCTATCTTCGATCGCGAGCGCGCGCACGCCGCGCGGGATCGGCCCGCGCCGAAGTGCGATCGCGACGTAGCGGAACGCTGCGAGCACCGCCGCGACCGCGCAGCACGCCGCGAGGAGGCGGCCCGCAACCGCTGCGTCGATCATGCGGCCGGTACGCCGCGACGCGTCGCGTTCGCCTCGTCGCGCTCGCACTCGTCGCGGCGATCCTGCAGCACCTCGAACGCGAGCCGCCGGCGAGCGCGGTGACGTTCGAACGCCTCGACGCGGCGGCGTGCGGCCTCGTAGCCTTCGCGCCGTTCGCGTTCGCGCTCGATCGCGCGCCGGAGATCGAGAGCACAAACGTCCGCGCGCCGGACGCACGCACGATGCCACGCATCCTCATCGACGCGCAGCGTCCATGCCCACGCGCCACCGGCGGCGCGCGACGCAAAGGCATCGCGCGTCCGCGTGCTCTCCGCGAGACGTGCGGCCGCTTCGCGCACGGCGCGGGACGCCGGCGCGAGTCGTCGACGCGCGTCGTCTGCCGCCGCTCGCGCGGCGTCGAGCGCGAACGCGAATCGGTAACGAAAGCTCACGCTCGACGATCGCGACGAGCGCGGTCGCCGGCTAGGGTGGAAGCTAACGGATCGCGAGGGCCGCCCGTTCGGGTCCGAGCGAGACGGCCTCGATCGGCACGGCGAGTGCCGCTTCGAGCGCATCGACGTAGCGCCGCGCCGCCGGAGGCAGATCGTCGATCTTCCGGATCGCCGAGAGATCTTCCGACCAGCCGTCGTACCACGCGTACTCGAGTTCGAGATCCGTTTCGTTCGCCGAACCGAAACCGGCGGATCGGCCGCCGCTGCGATAGCCCGTCGCGATCGCGATCTTGTCGAGACCGGAAAGAACGTCGAGCTTCGTGATGACCGCGCTCGTCAGACCGTTCACGCGCACGGCGTACCGTGCGGCGACCGCATCGAACCAGCCGCAACGCCGCGGCCGGCCGGTCACCGTTCCGAATTCGCCGCCGCGTTCGCGCAATGCATCGCCGACGTCGTCGAAGAGCTCCGTCGGAAACGGACCGGCGCCGACGCGCGTGCAGTACGCCTTCGCGATACCGACGACGCTGCCGATCGCCGTCGGCCCGATGCCGAGACCCGTGCACGCGCCTCCCGCGATCGTGTGCGAGCTCGTGACGTATGGATACGTGCCGTACCCGACGTCGAGGAGCGTGCCTTGCGCGCCCTCGATGAGGATGCGCTTGCCGCCCTCGAGAGCGTCGTGAACGAATGCGACGCCGTCGACCACGTGCGACAAGACGCGCGGAATCAGCGAGAGCGTCGAGCCGACGACGTCTTCCTCGCGCGGCGCGGCGCCCATCGATGAGAATACGGCCGACCGCGAGACGAGGTTGTAGCGAATCTTGTCGGCGAGCGCCTCGCGCTTGCGGAGATCGCCGAACGTGATGCCGTACCGCGCCGCCTTGTCGGTGTACGCGGGCCCGATGCCGCGACCGGTCGTGCCGATCGCCGCGTCGCCGCGCGACGTCTCGTTCGCGCGATCGAGTGCGGCGTGGTACGGAAACACGACGTGCGCGCGATCCGATATCTTGACGCGCGAGATGTCGACGCCGATGCCGGCGAGCATGTCGAGCTCGGCGACGAGACCCTCGAGACTGACGACGGTACCGCCGCCGATAAAGAGCTCGGGGCGATCTTGGAGCACGCCGCTCGGCACGATGCGGAGCGCGAGCTTGCGATCGCCGACGACCAGCGTGTGGCCGGCGTTGTCGCCGCCGCCGAAACGCGCGACGACGTCGTAGTCCGCGCAATACGAATCGACGACGCGACCCTTGCCTTCGTCGCCCCACTGGATGCCGAGGACGATATCCGCTTTCGGCACGTTACTCGCCACGGAACTCGAGATCGCTCGTGTCGCCCATCGGCTGGACCGGCACCCCGTCGAACGTCGTCATGACGAATTCCGAGAAGAGCGCGTTCGGCCAGCCGAAATCGGCGCGCGTGAAACGGTGCGGATCGTCCGGATCGAACGATTCGTGGAGCAGATGATCGCCCGGATCGCTCGCGAGCAATTCGGAGAGCACGTCGTGACGCTCGGAGTCCGACGTCGACGTGAGGCCCTGCATGATGAGCGCGAGCGGCCAGACGAAACGATCGTTCGTATGCGCGCTGCCGATCCCGCGTGCGACGGAGCCTACGTAGTAGTACGGGTCGTCGCGTGAGAGCAAGAACCGGCGCGTGTTGCGATAGACGAAGCTATCGGCCTTCGTGTAGCCGAAGTACGGCGCCGACAAGAGGCTCGGGATGTTCGCATCGTCCATCAAGATCTTCCCACCGAGACCGTCGACCTCGTAGGCATACACGTAGCCGTAGTTCGGCGTGAACTCCTCGCCGAAATTCTGGATGCCGTCTTGCACCTCGGCGCGGAGCGTCTTCGCGCGGTTGGACTTGAGGAGATTGTGATAGACGGAACGCTCGATCTCGTCGAGATCGCCGAGCGCGACGACGGCGAGCATCTCCGACGGAATCAGATAGTTGAAGTGACAGGCGTCGTCCGACGGCCGGAAGCCGGTCCAGATCATACCGGTGTAGGCCACCGGGTTCGGTCCGGCGTTGCCGTTGGATTGCCGGAGTTCGCGGTGCGTGTACTTCGAATTCGCGGCGTGGTCTTGCTCGCGCTCCATCGTCTCGAGCGCTTGATCGAGGCCGAGGGATTCGTCGCCCGTGAAGACGGATGCGTCGCCCGTCGCCTTCCAATAGCTCCACGCGAGGACGATCGGATACGCGAGCGAGTCGAGTTCGAACTTTTCTTCCCACACGCGGTAGTCGATCGTGAACGCGTTCGCGTAGGGATCGACGGCGAGATATTTTCCCTCGCGCGCGATGATGCCGCGGAGCAGCGTCGAGACCTCGATATCGCTCTTCGCGAAGAACAGGTACGGCCGCACCTGCGCGCTGGCATCGCGCAGCCATTCGGCCGGAATGTCGCCCGTCTTCACGTACGCCGTGCCGTCGGACGCGACCGTGACCTGATGGCTCGTGTTGATGAGCGCCGCACGATACATCTGCTCGAGCCGCGCGTTGGAACTCTGATAGACGGATGCGGCGCGAACGATCGACTGCAACTCGACGGCGGGCGCGGCGAACGCGGAGAACGTGAGGACGGTCGCGAGCAGCGTCGCGAGGAGGGACCGCATGGACGGGCTCGTTACGCGGAAAGCGTTACTCCCCTTCGTTTTCGTCGCCCGCCCAGCCGCCCGCACGGACGCGTTCGCGGAGCTGCCGATAGATCGCCGAGGCTGGAAAGCCGAGCCGTTCGAGCGCGCGCGCCGCGCTCGGGTAACTCACGTTCGCGCGCGTGCGAAAGAGCTTGTCGATCGCGCTCGTCAGACGCTCTTCTTGATCGCGTTCGGCCGTCGCGACGCTCGCCTTCGCAGCGTCGCGATCGATCCCGCGGCGCACGAGCTCCGCGACGAGCCGCGCATTTCCGACCGCTTTGACGCGGCCGTCGACGAAGAGCTTCGCGAAGAGCGCGTCGTCGATGAATCCGTCGCGCTTGCACGACTCGACGGCGCTACGCACGTCCGTCTCATCGTAGCCGCGTCGCGCGAGACGCTCCCACAACTGCGCTTCCGTGAGACGCCGTTGCGCGAGCATGCGCAGGGCGGCGACGCGCGGTGACGACCGCGGCCGCGCGTGCCCCTGCGCGTTCACTCGTCGTCCGTCACACCTGCGGCGACGAGCGGAGCGTGACCGTTCGTCGAGCTCGCCGCGCGGAGTGCCTCGCGAATCTTGATCTCGATCTCCGACGCGAGATCCGAATGCTCTTCCAGGTAGGCCTTCGCGTTCTCGCGGCCTTGTCCGACGCGGACGTCGCCGTACGTATACCACGAGCCGCTCTTCGCGACGATGTTGCGTTCGAGCGCCACGTCGAGCACGGAACCCATCTTCGAGATGCCGCGGCCGTACGTGATGTCGAATTCCGCCTGCCGGAACGGCGGCGCGACCTTGTTCTTCACCACCTTGACGCGCGTGCGCGACCCGACGACGTCGGTGCCGATCTTGATCTGCTCGAGTTTACGAACGTCGAGCCGGACCGACGCGTAGAACTTGAGCGCGCGGCCGCCCGAGGTGGTTTCGGGACTTCCGAACATGACGCCGACTTTTTCGCGCAACTGATTGATGAAGATCATCACGCATTTCGAGCGCGAGATCGCCGCGGTCAGCTTGCGTAGCGCCTGCGACATCAGGCGCGCCTGCAGGCCGACGTGCGTGTCGCCCATGTCGCCTTCGAGTTCGGCCTTCGTGACGAGCGCGGCGACCGAGTCGACGACGACGACGTCGACGGCGTTCGAACGGACGAGCATCTCCGCGATGTCCAGCGCCTGTTCGCCCGTGTCCGGCTGCGAGACGAGCAGGTTGTCGAGATCGACGCCGAGGCCTTTCGCGTACGTCGGATCGAGCGCGTGCTCGACGTCGACGAACGCGGCCGTACCGCCGAGCCGTTGCGCCTCGGCGATCACGTGCAACGCGAGCGTCGTCTTACCGCTCGATTCCGGGCCGTAGATCTCGACGACGCGACCGCGCGGCAGACCGCCCACGCCGAGCGCGAGATCGAGCGCGATCGAGCCCGTCGGGATGACGTCGAGCTGCATTCGCTCCGCGAAATCGCCCATCTTCATGATGGACCCCTTGCCGAATTGCCGTTCGATCTGTGCGAGTGCGTTACCGAGCGCTACCGCTTTATCGTCCGCCACGTGATGAGTGCCCCTTCCGTAGAGCGAGCGTGAGTGAGTGGTTCTGGACCATCGTATCGGGCAAACGTGCCAGCGTGGTGGCACACCGGCGCGGGTTCATGCCGCGGACGCGAACAGCGCGTCGATGAAGGTCGCCGGATCGAACGGGGACAGCTCGTCGATGCCCTCGCCGAGTCCGATGAATTTGATCGGGACGACGAGCGTGTCGACGATCGCGACGAGCACGCCGCCCTTCGCCGTCGAGTCGAGCTTCGTGACGACGACGCCCGTGAGCGCCGTCGCCTCGTTGAAGAGCTTCGCTTGCGAGATCGCGTTCTGGCCCGTCGTGCCGTCGACGACGAGTAACGTCTCGTCCGGCGGACGGCCCGTCTCGCGTTCGATGATGCGCCGCATCTTCTTGAGCTCGTCCATCAAGTTCGATTTCGTCTGCAGCCGGCCGGCCGTATCGATCAGCACGACGTCGACGTTGCGCGCTTTTGCCGCGGCGAGGCCGTCGTACACGACCGACGACGGGTCGGAGCCCTCGCGACCGCGCACGAACTCGGCTCCGCAGCGCTCTGCCCACACGCCGAGCTGTTCCGCGGCCGCCGCCCGGAACGTGTCCGCCGCTACGAACATCACGCGCTTGCCCGCGGACGACAAGTAGCGGCCGAGTTTTCCGACCGTCGTCGTCTTGCCGCTGCCGTTGACGCCGACGACGAGGATGACCGCCGGACGCGACGACAAACGCAGCGCGGCGTTCGGAAGCGTGAGGAATCTCCGCACGTCTTGCTTGAAACGCGAGACGGCTTGATCGCTCCGCGACCAGAACTCTTGCCGCGAGACGGTCTGCAAGCCGTCGAGAATCTTGTCGGCCGTCGGCACGCCGAAATCGGCCGCTATCAGGATCTCTTCCAGCTCGTCCCAGAAGTCGCGATCGAGGGGCCGCCGCTGCTGCGCGAGCGTTTCGACTCCGGCCAGCGACTCGCGCGAACGCCCGAGGGCGGTCTTCAACTTGCCGAACCAGCTCATCGGAGTATTGCCCTTCGCGTAGCGGGATCGAACTCCTGTTCGATGGTTATCGCTCCGACTCGTGCTGCCGAAACGTGAGGTTGATCCGCTCGCCGACGCGTCGCGGATCCTTTGCGACCCGATGCTCGTAGGTGGCTTGAGCCGCGCCGCTCATCACGAGCAGATCGCCGTGATCGAGATCGACGGAGACGATCCGGCGCGGATTCATCCTCTCCCGCACGTCGAACGCGCGCGTCGCACCGAGCGTTAGCGACGCGATGACGGGCCGCGGGATATGTGCGACCTCGCGATCGTTATGCCACGCCACGCTGTCGTTGCCGTCGCGATACCGGTTGAACAGCACGTACGCGAACCGCACGCCGGTCAGCGCCTCGAGCGCCGTCCGTACCCGCGCCACATGGTCGTGCATCGGCCCCGCAACGAGGTCCGGCGGCCCGTCGCCGTACCATGCCTGCTCGCGCGGAACGTCCACGACGCGATCGTACATTTTGCGCCGCTCTCGTCGCCAGACCGTCGTCGCACGAACGGTCGCGAGCAGCGCATCCGCGCGATCGCTCGCGAGCCATCCGCGGAGCAGCCGGATGTCGCCGTCACCGGGCACCACGGCCTCGCCGTCCGGATCGACGAGCAACGACGAAAAGAGCGGCACTTCGCGTGCGCCGCGGAGCCGTCTCACGTTCACGAGGACTAGCTCGCGACCTCGGCGCCCGATGCGGGGTTCGGGCGGCGGACGTACTTCTGCTTGATCGTCGGGTCGTTGTCGCGAAATCCGAGATCCGCTTTGAGGACGCGCAACTTCTGCCGGAGATGGATGACCGTTTGCGCGTGGATTTGCGAGACGCGCGATTCGGAGACTTCGAGGACCGCCTTGATCTCTTTGAGCGTCTGCCCTTCGAAGTAGTAGAGCTTGATCACGATCCGCTCTTGCTTCGAAAGCGACTCGACCGCCGCGATCAGCGCTTCGCGAATCTCACGTTGCTCGACGTCGGTCCCGAGATCGCCGTCGTCGCCGCGCAACGTGTCGAGCAACGGAATGTCGTTGCCGCGCTCGTTCGGCAGATGCTCTTCGAGCGAGAGCACGGACGTGCCCCGAACCTTCTGCTGCAAACCCTCGAGCTCGCGCCGCGAGATGCCCATACGCGAAGCGACCTCGTCGTCGCTCGGCTGATGCCCCATCTCGGCTTCGAGCTGGTGTTGGGTACGCTCGAGCTCGCGCGCCTTCTGGCGGATCGCCCGCGGCACCCAATCGAGCGCGCGCAGCGCGTCGATGATCGCACCGTGGATGCGCGTGATGGCGTAGGTCTCGAACTTCACGCCGCGATCGTCGTCGTATTTCTCGATCGCGTCGATCAGACCGACGACGCCGTCGTTGATCAAGTCGTTGAGCTCGACGTTCGGCGGCAGATTGACCGAGATGCGTCCGGCCACATACTTCACGAGATGAATGTAGCGATGGATCACTTCTTCCCGTGTGAATTGCGCGCCCGCGATCACATAGGGACTCGACTCGTTCCTCAACGGGTGTGACATTCAACACGTCCCCTCGGACTCTTCCGAGCGGCCGTCAAAAAGTGCGCTGGATAGCTCTGCGGGCTACGGCCGGAACGCACGGATCGAGAACAGGGCGGCCTGGGCGTAGAGATAGGCCCATTCCCCGACCGAGTAATCGTTGCGATCGCGCTGCAGCATGTCCGCGAATCGCGGGGTCCGCGCCAGGTGCTCGAAGAGCACGTCGAAGCGGACCGGACGACGCTCGAGAAACGCCATCAATTTGTGACGATGGCGCAGCCGCCCGTAGAAGATGCCCTTGAGATCGCGCTCGTATTTTTGAGCGGGCGACGTGGTGCGGCCGCGCTTGGCGGCCACGACGGCTTCCGCCGCTACGCGGCCCGACGTCGCGGCTTCGTGGATGCCCTCACCCGTCGTCGCATCGACGAGTCCCGCCGCGGTGCCGGCGACCATAACGGAGCCGTCGCTGATGCACGGTCGCGGAGCGCCGCCGTAGAGCAGATTGCCTTCCTCGCGGATCGTGTACCCGACGCCGGGAAACAAGCGGCTCGCGACGCTCGGCAGAAACGCATCGAGCTCGGCGCGGAGTTCCTTGCCCGAACACTTGCCCGCGACGCCGAGTCCGATCGAGAGATGGTCGCGCTTCGGGAACATCCACGCGATCACGTTGCGCCCGGTTTCCGTCAAGTAATAATGCATCTCGAGCGTCTTGTACGTCGCATCGATCGCCGGCGTATCGAGGTACACCCGGTACTGGTAGCACGTGATGAGACCGGCTTGCCACGCGTCGTACTCGAGGGGCGAGCCCGCGTCGAAGCGAGCGCTCGAACCCTGGGCGAGCAAGACGTGCTGGGCCCGTACTTTCTTACGTCCGCCGTTCTTGAGATCGGCATACTCGACGATCGTCGCATCGCCGTCGCGGACGTACCCGCGATACAGCGTCGACGTCGCGATGTGGACGCCCTCGGCGCGCGCGAGCGATGCGATCGTGCCGTCCAACTCTTCGCGCGTCGTCGTGTGTGCGGTACCGACGTCGAATTCGTAGCGTTTCCCGGAAAGGCCGTGCATCGTGAGCGTCGGCGTGTCGCAATGCACGATCGAGCGCGGCAGATCGAAGTTCTCGCAAAACCCGGGCCGCAGACCGGCCGCGCAGACGCGCTTGGCGCCGACGACGGGATCACGCTCGAGAACCATCGTGTCGACGCCGGAACGCGCGGCTTCGCGCGCCGCCGTGCCGCCGGCCGGACCGCACCCGACGACGAGAAATTCGACCTCTTGCATGTCGGTGGGACGCTTCGCGGTCAGCTTGCGTTCTCCGCGTCCCCCGAGCGGGGAAAGGAGCGGCGCTCGACGCGCGACGAAACCGGAAAGAACATAGGCCCGTTCGTAATCGAAGGGCCTTTTCTCGGGTTGTCCTGGTATACGAAGGTAGGTCTCACCTTGGATTCTACACTTGCTATCGAACTCGGACTGGGAGCCGGCGTCCTCGCCATCGTGTACGGCGTCTTCCTCATCAGCGTCGTGTTGCGCCAGTCCGCCGGCAACGAGCGGATGCAAGAGATCGCGGCCGCCATTCAAGAAGGCGCGATGGCCTTCCTCAAACGGCAGTATTACACGGTCGGCATCGTCGCCGTCGTGCTCTTCATCGCGATCGGGGTCGCTCCGCATCCGCTCGGATGGGAGGCCGCGTTCGGCTTCGCGATCGGCTCGATTCTTTCGGGCGCCGCGGGCTTCATCGGCATGATCGTCTCGGTGCGCGCGAACGTGCGCACGGCCGAAGCCGCGCGCGGCGGCCTCGCTCCGGCACTCGCACTCGCGTTCCGCGGCGGCGCCGTCACGGGCTTGCTCGTCGTCGGACTCGGCCTGCTCGCGGTGAGCGGCTACTACGCGATCATGCTGCAGATCAACGCGAACGATCCAAATCAGATCTCCGATTCGATCGGCGCACTCGTCGGCCTCGCCTTCGGTTGCTCGCTGATCTCCGTCTTCGCGCGCCTCGGCGGCGGCATCTTCACGAAAGCCGCCGACGTCGGCGCCGACCTCGTCGGTAAGGTCGAAGCCGGCATCCCCGAAGACGATCCCCGCAACCCGGCCGTCATCGCGGACAACGTCGGCGACAACGTCGGCGATTGCGCCGGCATGGCCGCGGACTTGTTCGAGACGTACGTCGTGACGACGGTCGCGACGATGCTGCTCGGCCATCTCGTGCTCGGCAAAGATCATCCGACGGCGACGACGTTCCCGCTCGTCCTCGGCGCCGTCTCGATCGTCGCGTCGATCATCGGCACGCTCTTCGTGCGCATGGGCAAGGATGCGAAGGGCTCGATCATGGGCGCGCTCTACCAGGGCCTCATCGTCGCGGGCGTGATCGCCGCGATCGCGTTCTACTTCGTGACGCGCCGAGAGTTCGGCGACGGCGCGACGAC
>CAJCIN010000263.1 GCA_903970385.1 Rhodospirillales bacterium
CTCGGCGGGGGGATGGCGACGGTGCTCTTCGCTTATCTGCAGCCGCAACCGGAGGTCGTGCGTGCTCGTACGTGATGCAACGCCGGACGATGTCGCGGACATCGGGCGCATCTACAACGAGGGAATCGCGGATCGCATCGCTACGCTCGAAGAAGATCCGAAGGACGCGGAAGACATGGCGGCGTGGTGGGCGGAACACGCCGGACGCTACGCGGTGCTCGTCGCGGAGACGGGACCGGGCGTGGTCGTCGGATGGGCGTCCCTGAACCGGTACGAGAACGCATGCTCGATGGCCGGCATCGCCGACCTTTCGGTGTACGTCGGCCGCACCGCTCGCGGGACCGGCGTGGGTGCTGCGTTGTTGACGGCGCTCGAACGGCGCGCGAAAACGAATGCATTCCGAAAGATCATTTTATTCGCGCTTACGAAGAACGAACGCGCTCTCGGTCTGTACGTAAAATTCGGCTATCGCGAGATCGGCGTCTTCCGCGAGCACGGAGCGGTCGACGGCAAGTACGAGGACGTCATCGCGATGGAAAAGCTCTTGCAGCCAGCCTAGTCGCGGAACACTGGCGGCCGTCGTTCGCGCGCCGCCGTAACGGCCTCTTCCAAGTCGTCCGAATGCAGCATGGCGGCATTCCAGGTGGCGACGTAGTTGAGCCCGTCGGCCACCGTATGGTCGCGCGCGAAATTGATCATCTCTTTCGTCCCGCGTAAACACAGCGGCGACTTCGCCGCGAGTTGCCGGGCGAGCGCCGCGACCGCTTCCGCGAGTTCGGCGCGGGTGTCGTAGCAGCGGTTCGTCAAGCCGATCCGTGCCGCTTCCGCACCATCGAACCGCCGCGCCGTGTACGCGAGCTCTCGCGCCATGCCGTCGCCGACGAGTCGGGGCAGCCGCTGGAGCGTGCCGACGTCGGCCACGATGCCCACGTCGATCTCTTTGACCGAAAACCACGCATCGTTAGAGCAGTAGCGCAGGTCGCAGGCCGTGATGATGTCGATCCCGCCGCCGACGCACGCCGCATGCACCTCGGCGATCACGGGCTTTCGGCACCGCTCGATCGACGTCATCGTGTCTTGGATGTCGAGGATGACGCGTCGGAGCTTTTCGCGCGAGCGACCGTCGCAGGCGTCGTCCGCCTGCGCTTTCAAATCGTCCAGCATCGCGAGATCGATTCCCGCGGAGAAGTGCGCGCCGCAGGCGGAGAGAATGCCGACCCGCGCGCGCGGCTCCGCGTCGAGCCACTCCATGGCCTCGCGCAACTCGCGCCACATCACGGCGTCGATGGCGTTGGCTTTGTGCGGCCGATTCAACTGCACGCGCGCCACGCCCGCATCGAGCGTGACCTGCAACGTCTGCATACTCGGCGCGACCTGCAACATCTGCATACGCGGTTACACGCTTGCCGCGAATGCCGGCGCGCGCCGCTCCATGAACGCGCGGATGCCTTCGCGCGCGTCCGGCGTCGCGGCGTTGACCATCATCCACTCGCGTTCGCGCGCGAGAATCGCCGCGTGTGATTCCGTAGCGGCCGCGTTGACGAGCGATTTCACCGCGGCGAGCGCGCCGGGCGGCATCGCCGCGATCGTCCGCGCCATCGCGTCCGTCTCGCGCACGAGGTCGGCGTCGGGGACGACCTTCGCCACGAGCCCGACCGCGAGCGCTTCCGCGCTATCGAGGAAGCGATTCGTGAACAAGAACTCCTTCGCGCGCTGCGGCCCCATCAAACGCGTGAGCTGATAGGACGTGCCCGCGTCGGGCGAGAGGCCGATCGCGGCGTAGCCCGCGCGGAAGCGCGCCGACGCCGCGGAAATCACGACGTCGGCGGTCAACGCGAGGCCGATGCCGCCGCCGGCGACCGGACCGTTGAGGGCGGCGATCACGGGGACGGGCAGCGCCGCGAGTTTGAGCAACGTCTCGTTGAGGTGGACCAACTCGTCGCCGATCAGGTCCGCGAGCGAATCCAGCGTCGTGACGAACTCGCGGATGTCGCCGCCGGCCGAGAACATCTTGCCGTTGCCGGTGAGCACGACGACCCGCACTCCGGGATCGGCCGCGATCCGGTCGATCGCCTCCCCGAGCTTTTTCGAAGCCTCGCTCGTCAGCGCGTTGCCGAGATCGGGGCGGTCGAGGGTGAGCCGGGCGATGCCGGATTCGATCGTGAGGACGAGCGGTGCTTCTGCCACGGGGAATCCCTCCGGTGCGGTTCCGAGATTCGTCATGTTACCGAGAGGAAGAACGATCTGTCAATCGGTAGAGAGCGCGATGATCTCGAGAGCGGCGACGAAGCCGCGCCGGCCGCCCGTCCCGAAGACGCGCCGTTGGAGCGGAACCAAACTCGGTGGGGACGAGCAGCGCGAAACGAAACGGCTCGCGATCCTGCACGCCGCCGCGAAGATGTTCGTCGAGCGCGGTTTCTACGAGACGTCCTTAACGGATATCGCCGCGAGCCTCGGCGTCACGAAGCCCACGCTTTACTATTACGTCTCGAGCAAAGACGAGATGCTCGCGCAGATCGCGAGCACGGCGCTTGCCGAGACGGAGAAGATCTTCTCCGAGACGTCCGCCGGCGCGCGCGACGCGCTCGACGCGTTGCGCCTGTTCGTACGCGCCTACGTCCGCTGCATGGACGGTGATTTCGGACGGTGCCTCCTCTCGGCACGGCATTTCCGTTTATCGCCCGAGATCGAGGGGCGCCTCCGGGCGGGATTCCGGCGGATCGACGCGCGCGCACGCGAACTCCTCTCGCGCGGCGTCCGCGACGGGTCGATCCGTGCCACCGACGTTCGCATCGCGACGTTCGTGCTCTACGGTGCGATCAATTGGGTCCCGCACTGGTACCACGACGGCGGCTCGCTTGCGGCGGAAGAAGCCGGCGAGGCGATGTTCGGCGTGCTCGCGGGCGGTCTCGCCGCCCCGCGTCGCACCGGGAGGGCGCGCGCGTGAGCGGCGTGCTCTACGAACGGCGCGACCGCGTCGCTTGGATCACGATCGATCGCCCCGAGCGCCGCAACGCCGTCGATCCGGCGGCGATCGCGCAGTTGCGTGAGGCGTTCCACCGCGCGACCCACGACGACGACGTCCGTGCGATCGTACTCGGTGGCAGCGGCGACAAAGCGTTTTGTGCCGGCGCGGACCTGACCCCGGGCAGCGGGTCGTTCGAGCCCGACTTCTCGCAAACGACGAACGAGTTCGCGGAACTTCTGCGCGAGGGGTACGCATGCGCGCTTCCGATCGTCGCTCGCGTCAACGGCTACTGTCTCGCGGGCGGCATGGGACTGCTCGCGATGTGCGATCTCGCCGTCGCTTCGGAATCGGCGTCGTTCGAATTGCCGGAGGTGAAGGTGGGATTGTTTCCCATGCAAGTGATCGCGCTGCTCCGCCGCCTCGTCCCGGACCGCACGCTCGACGAGATGGCGCTCACGGGCGAGCCGCTCTCGGCGCACGAGGCGTTGCGCGCGGGTCTCCTCAACCACGTCGTTCCCGCAAGCGAGCTCGACGACAAACTCGCGTGGCTCGTCGCGCGACTCGTGGACAAATCGCCGACGGCGCAACGTCGCGGCAAATACGCGAAACGCGTGAGCGCCGGCATGGATGCTGCGGAAGCGCTCGCCTTTCTCGAGGGCCAGATCGCGACGCTCGCGATGACGCAGGACGCGCGCGAGGGCCGGCTCGCATTCGCCGAGCGCCGCGCGCCGACGTGGACGGGCCGATGAAGCGCGTCCGTATCGGCGGTGCCTCCGGTTTCTGGGGCGACAGTTCCGTCAGCGTGCCGCAACTCGTGCGCGGCGGCGCGCTCGACTACATCTCGTTCGACTATCTCGCCGAGATCACGATGTCGATTCTCTCGCGGGCTCGGGCGAAAGACCCGGCCGCCGGCTGGGCGACCGACTTCGTCGACGCGGCGCTCGCCGGAATGCTCGGTGAGATCGCGTCGCGCCGTATCCGCGTCGTGAGCAACGCGGGCGGCGTCAATCCGCGTGCCTGCGCGGCGGCGCTCGCGCGTCACGCCGCCGAGGCGGGCGTGCGGTTGCGCATCGCGGTCGTCGAGGGCGACGACGTGCTCTCTCACGTCGACGACTTGCGCGCACGCGACGTGCGCGACATGTTCTCCGGCACGCCGCTGCCCGCGCGGATGCTCAGTGCGAACGCGTATCTCGGTGCGTTTCCGATCGCGACCGCGCTCGAACGCGGCGCCGACGTCGTGATCACGGGCCGGTGCGTCGACAGCGCGCTGCCGCTCGGCGCGCTCGTCGCGGAGTTCGGCTGGCGCCGCGACGACTACGACCTGCTCGCGGCCGGCAGCCTCGTCGGACACATCCTCGAATGCGGCGCGCAGGGTTCGGGCGGTCTGCACACCGACTGGGAGCGCGTCGAACGTTGGGACGACATCGGGTATCCGATCGCCGAGTGCTCGGCCGACGGAACGTTCGTCGTCACGAAGGCGCCCGGCACGGGCGGCCTCGTCGAACGCGCGGCCGTCGCCGAACAGATGCTCTACGAAGTCGGCGATCCGAACGCGTACGTGTTGCCCGACGTGGTGTGCGACTTCACGCACGTCACGATGGCGGACGACGGCCCCGATCGCGTGAAGGTCGCCGGTGCGCGCGGCCGGCCGTGCACGGCCGACTATAAAGTGTCGGCGACGTTCGTCGACGGCATGCGCGCGATCGGCATGCTCACGATCATCGGTATCGACGCGGCGCCGAAAGCTCGCCGCACGGCGGAGGCGATCCTCGCTCGCACGCGACGCATGTTCGCCGAGCGCGGGATCGCCGACTTCCGCGACACGCTCGTCGAGCTCCTCGGCGCCGAAAGCGTGTACGGTCCGCACGCGCGCACGCAGAAGGTGCGCGAGGCCGTGCTCCGTCTCTCGGTCGAGCACGATTCGCGCGACGCACTCGAGATCTTCGTGCGCGAGATCGCGCCCGCGGGAACGTCGTGGTCGCCCGGAACGACGGGTTTCGGCGGCCGCCCGAAGCCCGCACCGATCGTACGGCTCACGTCGTTCTTGCTCGCGAAGTCCGAGATCGCGACGACGATCGACGTAGACGGCGAACGCGAGACGATTCCCACGTTCGTGCCGGACCATCCGTCGGTGCCGGTGACGCCGGAGCCGGTGTGTACGCCGATCGCGCACGACGAGAGAGAAGCGAACGGCGCATCGGCCGACACGATCGAGGTGCCGCTCGTCACGCTCGCGTGGGCGCGCAGCGGCGACAAAGGCGATACCGCAAACATCGGCGTGATCGCGCGCGATCCGGCGTATCTGCCGCTCTTGCGCGCGGCGTTGACGCCCGAGCGCGTCGCCGCTTACTTCGCGCATCTCGTGCGCGGCGCCGTGCGGCGTTACGACGTCCCCGGCATCGACGCGTTCAACTTCACGCTCGACGAAGCGCTCGGCGGCGGCGGCATGGCCTCGATGCGCATCGACCCGCTCGCGAAGGGCATGGCGCAGATGCTCCTCGATCTGCCGATCGCCGTCCCGTTCTCACTCGCACCGCCGAGCGCGCGATCCGCCGCGCTCGCCTCGACTGGAGCCACACGATGATCTACGGACCCGACCATCTCGAACTGCAAGCGTCGATGTCGCGCTTGATCGCGACGGAGATCAATCCGCACGTCGAGGCATGGGAAGCCGCAGGTGCGTTTCCCGCGCACGAGGTGTTCCGAAAACTCGGAAAGCAGTCGCTGCTCGGCATCAACAAGCCGGTCGAATACGGCGGGCTCGGGCTCGACTACACGTACGCGACGGCCTATCACGAGATGCTCGGCGAGGTACGGTGCGGTTCGATACCGATGGCGATCGGCGTGCAGAGCGACATGGCGACGCCCGCGCTCGCGAAACACGGTTCGGACGAACTGCGCGAAGAATTTCTGCGGCCGTCGATCACGGGCGAGTCGGTCGCGTGTCTCGGCGTCTCGGAGACGGGCGCCGGCTCCGACGTCGCCTCGATTCAGACGCGCGCGCGTAAGGACGGCGACGACTACGTGATCGACGGCGGCAAGATGTGGACGACGAACGGTGCCCAGGCCGATTGGATGTGCGCGCTCGTCAACACGTCGGACGGCGCGCCCCACCGGTCGAAGTCGCTCGTTTGCATTCCGATGGATGCGAAGGGCGTCTCGCGATCGCAGAAATTCGACAAGCTCGGCATGCGCGCGTCGGATACGGTTCAAGTATTCTTCGACGGCGTCCGCATTCCGCAGCGCAATCGCATCGGCGAAGAAGGCATGGGCTTCATCTATCAGATGGAGCAGTTTCAGGAAGAACGGCTCTTCGCCGCATCGTCGTCGCTGCGTTCGCTCGATATCGCGCTCGACGACACGATCGCGTACACACGGCAGCGCGAGGCCTTCGGGAAATCGATCCTCGACAATCAGTACGTCCACTTCCGGCTCGCGGAGCTGAAGACCGAGGTCGAGCTGCTGCGTTCGCTCGTCTATCGCGCCGTGGAAGAGTACGTCTCGGGCCGCGACGTGCTCACGCTTGCATCGATGGCGAAGCTCAAGGTCGGACGCCTCAATCGCGAACTCGCGGATGCCTGCCTGCAATACTTCGGCGGCATGGGTTACATGAACGAGACGCCGATCTCGCGTTACTATCGCGACACGCGCCTGGCCTCGATCGGCGGCGGCGCCGACGAGATCATGCTCGGCATCATCAGTAAGAACATGGGCATCGCGCCGAGCGCGAGGAAACCGCAACCCGCAACGACGATCGAACGCGCGAAGACGCCGGCATAGGCCGGAACGGAGGAGCCGTCACCGATGGAACGTGAGAATCTCATCTCTCCCGATGTGACCGGACCCGGCGACATCGGCCGCATCGCGTTGGCCGACTCGATTCGGCGGTCGGCGCGGGTGCGGCCGGACAAGACGGCCGTCGTCGACGGTGCGCTGCGGAAGACGTATGCCGAACTCGACGCAGACGTCAGCCGGCTCGCAAACGCTCTGCTCGCACGAAACCATCCGGCGGGATCGCGGATCGCCACGATGTGCGCGAACTCGTATGCGCTCGTCGTCGCGATGTTCGGTATCCAGCGCGCCGGGCTCGTCTGGCTGCCGATCAACCACAACTTGCGTCCGGACGACGTCGACTACATTTTCGGTCACGCGGAGCCGGTGTTCGCGATCGTCGACGAAGCGATCTCTGCGGGGCCGCTCGGCACCCCGGTCGACGCGCGAATCGGCGACGCGACGATCGTCCCGAGTGCCGGTCATTTGACGGGCGGCGTCGGCGGCCGGTATGCGACGCTCGATGCGTTCGTTGCCGGCGCGTCGAGCGAGGAACCGAACGTAACGATCCGGGATCGCGACGTCGCGCAGATCATGTACACGAGCGGCACGACGGGCCGTCCGAAGGGCGTCATGCACACGCACCTCTCCGTGTACCTGGCTCTCCTCGGCAATGCGATCGAGTTCGAGACGCGCGCGTCGGACGTCGGCAACGTCATGCTGCCGCTGTTCCATTGCGCACAGCACACGCTCGCGGCGGGTTTGCTCGTCGTCGGCGGCACGCTCGTCATCATGCATTCCGTCGACCCCGCCGAGCTCATCGAAACGATCGCGAACGAGAAGGTCACGTTGGCGCTCAGTCTGCCGCCGATCTACGGCGGGATGCTCGACCATCCCAAGCTCGCGACGAACGACCTGTCGAGCCTTCGGCTCTGCGTCTACGGCATGATGCAGGTTCCCGAACCGATGTTGCGCCGTCTCGTCGCGGAAATCTGTCCGCGCTTCCAACTCGGCACGGGGCAGACCGAGATGTATCCGGTGACGCTCAGCTTCAAGCCGGAAGATCAGCTCCGAAAGTTCGGCTCGTATTGGGGAGAATCGGGCGTCGTCACGGAGACCGCAATCATGGACGACGCGGGCAACCTGCTGCCGCCGGGAGAGAGCGGCGAGATCGTGCATCGCGGTCCGAACGTGATGGCGGGTTACTTCCGCGACCCCGAGGCAACGGAGAAGTCGCGTGCATTCGGCTGGCACCACACGGGCGATCTCGGCCACGTCGATGCGGACGGCACGCTCGTATTTACGGACCGCAAGAAAGACATGATCAAGAGCGGCGGCGAGAACGTTGCCTCGATCGTCGTCGAGCGCGCCTTGCTCGCGCATCCCGCCGTCGCGGCGGCGGCGGCGATCGGTTTGCCTCACGCGCGCTGGTTCGAAGCCGTAACGGCCGTCGTGCAACTCAAGCCGGGTGCGGCGGCGACGGAAGAAGAGATCCTCGCGCACGCCCGCACGCGCCTCTCCGTACACGAGGTACCGAAGGCCGTCATCTTCGTCGACACGTTTCCGCTCACTGCCACCGGCAAGACGCAGAAGAACATCTTCCGCGAGCGCTACGCCGGGTTGTACGCGCAAGACCCGGCGACCGTCTGAGGTTGCCGCCGCTCGTCTCTCGCGTCAATCCGGCGTCACAAGAGTTCGGTCGCAATCGCGAGGCGATGCTCGCGTTCGTCGACCGTCTGCGCGAACTCGAGCGGCGCACGCGGGAGAAGTCCGAGAGTAGCCGGCCGACGTTCGAGAAGCGGAAGCAACTGCTGCCGCGCGACCGGATCGGCCGGCTCCTCGATCGCGGCTCGCCGTGGCTCGAGCTGTCGTCGCTCGCCGGGTATGGGCTCGACACGCCGGATCCGGCGAAAACCGTGCCGAGCGCCGGTGCGATCGCGGGCATCGGCTACGTGTCCGGGACGCGCTGCCTCGTCTATGCGAGCGACTCGGGCATCAACGCCGGCGCGATCGGACCGATGGGTCTCGAGAAGGCGGTACGCGCGCAAGAGATCGCGCTCGACAACAAGCTGCCGTTCGTCTTTCTCGTGGAGTCCGCCGGCGCGAACCTCATGAAGTATCGCGTCGACGGCTTCGTGCGCGGCGGCGCGATCTTTCGGAACCTCGCGCGACTGTCCGCAGCCGGCATCCCGGTCGTCACCGTCGTGCACGGATCGTCGACGGCAGGCGGCGCGTACTTTCCGGGACTGTCCGATTACGTGATCATGGTGCGGGGCCGCGCGCGCGCGTTTCTCGCCGGGCCGCCGCTGCTACGCGCGGCCACGGGTGAGATCGCGACGGAAGAAGAGCTCGGCGGCGCCGAGATGCATGCGACGGTCTCGGGTCTGGCGGAATATCTCGCGGACGACGACGCGGACGCGATCCGCATCGCGCGCGACGTCGTCGCACGGCTCGGCTGGTCGCGCGTTGCCGCGCCGTCGGGCCGGCCGCCGCGTTACGCCGAAGACGATCTGCTCGGGCTCATGCCCGCGGATCCGAAGCGTGGCGTCGACATGCGCGAGATCGTCGCGCGCATCGTCGACGACTCCGACTTCTTGGAGTTCAAACGCGCGTACGGCCCCGCGACCGTCACGGGCCACGCGTCGATCGAGGGAATGCGCGTCGGCATCATCACGAACAACGGGCCGCTCGATCCGAACGGCGCGACGAAGGCGACGCACTTCATCCAAGCGTGTTGTCAGACGGAGACGCCGATTCTCTATCTTCAGAATACGACGGGGTACATCGTCGGGAAGGCGTCCGAGACCGGCGGCATGATCAAGCACGGCTCGAAGATGATCCAGGCCGTGACGACGGCGAGCGTCCCGCAGATCACGCTCATGTGCGGCGCGTCGTTCGGGGCCGGCAATTACGGCATGTGCGGTCGTGGATTCGACCCCACGTTCTTGTTCAGCTGGCCGAACGCGCAGACCGGCGTGATGGGCGGAAAGCAAGCCGCCGACGTCATGGCGATGGTGACGGAAGAAGGCGCGAAGAAACGCGGTCAGAGCGTCGATCCCGAAAAGCTCGCCGCCCTGCGCGCGCAGATCACCGAAACGTTCGACAGTCAGACGTCCGCCTTCGTGACGTCGGGTCAGGTGCTCGACGACGGCGTGATCGATCCGCGCGACACGCGCCGCGTGCTCGCGCTCGCGCTCTCGATCGCACGCGAGGGCCGCGAACGGCGCGTCGTGCCGATGCAGTTCGGCGTCGCTCGACCGTGAAGCGTCTGCTCATCGCCAATCGCGGCGAGATCGCGCTGCGCATCGCGCGCACGGCACGGCGCATGGGCATCGCGGTCGTCGCCGTGTATTCCGACGCGGACGCGAACGCGCCGCACGTGCGCTTCGCGGACGAGGCGATCCGCATCGGCGCGGCGCCGGCAGCGGAGTCGTACCTGAACGTCGACGCCGTCATCGCTGCCGCTCGTTCGTCCGGCGCCGACGCGGTCCATCCCGGCTACGGCTTTCTCGCGGAGCGCCCCGAGTTCGCGGAGCGATGCGCGCACGAGGGGCTGACGTTCGTCGGGCCGTCGGCCGCATCGATGCTCGCGCTCGGCAACAAGTCGCGCGCGAAACGCCTGCTCGAAGATCGCGGCGTTCCGTTTCTGCCGGGCTATCACGGCGAGGACCAGAGCGACGACGTCCTAGCGGCGGCCGCTCGTAAGATCGGCGTGCCGCTGATGATCAAGGCGTCGTCGGGCGGCGGGGGCCGCGGCATGCGTCTCGTGATGGACGAGGCGGACTTCCCGGCGGCGCTGCGTTCCGCGCGTTCCGAAGCGCTCGCGGCGTTCGGCGACGGCGACGTGTTGCTCGAGCGTGCGCTCCTCGCGCCGCGCCACGTCGAGGTCCAGATCTTCGGCGACGCCTTCGGCAACGTCGTGCACCTCGGCGAACGCGATTGCAGCGTGCAGCGGCGCCATCAGAAGCTGATCGAAGAGACGCCCTCGCCCGCCGTCGATCCGGCGCTGCGCGAGCGCCTCGGTGCGACGGCGATCGCGATCGCGCGCGCCGCGGCGTACGAGAACGCCGGAACGGTCGAGTTTCTGCTCGATTCCGACGGCACGTTCTACTTCATCGAGATGAACGCGCGGCTGCAGGTCGAGCATCCGGTGACGGAAGCCGTGACCGGGTTCGATCTCGTGGAGTGGCAGCTGCGCGTCGCGCGTGGCGAGCCGCTACCGGCGACCCAAGACGCGATCGTCCTCACGGGACACGCGATCGAGGCGCGACTCTGCGCGGAGGATCCGGCGCGTGAGTATCTCCCGCAGACCGGCACGCTCGTCGCTTGGGAGCCGCCGTCGCAGTTGCGCGTCGAGCACGCGCTCGAAGCGGGCATCGAGATTTCACCGTACTACGATTCGATGATCGCGAAGATCGTCTCGTACGGCAGCACGCGTGAAGACGCGCGCCGCCGATTGGCGGAGGGCGTCGCCTCGTGCGTCGCGTTCGGCGTTCCGACGAACGCGGCGGCACTCGCCGTCATCCTCGACGACGACGTATTCGCGGCCGGCGCCGCGACGACGCGCTTCATCGAGGAGCGGCTCGCATCGGTCGAGTTCGCCGCGCCGCCGCCGGTCGAAGCGATCGCGCTCGCGGCCGCACTGACGTATCGCGTCGACGCCGAGAGCGGCGCCTTCGGCAGCTGGACGTCGTGGAGTTCGTCGGCGTTGCCGCCCGCCGCAATGCGCCTGCGCGACGCGAACGGCGCGTCGCACGAGGTGCGCGTGCTCGGAACGCCGTCCGGCATCGCGCACGTCACGGTCGGCGACGCGGTGATCGTCGTCGAGGTCGCCGATTCGAACCCGCTCGACGGCATCACGGTTCGCTATCGTTTCGATCGTGGACCGTGGCTACGCGGCACGTTCGTGCGCTCCGGTTCGACGGCGTACTTCACGCACGGCGGACGGTCGTTCGCATTCGACGAGGTCGTCGAGAACTCCGAGCGCTCCGGTACCGTTGCCGCGAGCGACGGCTTCCTACGCGCGCCGATGAGCGGCCGCGTGGTCGCGGTGTACGCGCGGGCCGGCGAACGAACGGAAGCCGACACGGCGCTCGTCGTTCTCGAAGCGATGAAGATGGAACACGCGCTCACGCTGCCGATCGCCGCGCTCGTCGGCGAAGTGACGGCCGCCGAAGGCCTTCAAGTGCACGCAAACGACGTGCTGCTGGCCTACGACCCCGCCGTCGCGTAGAATCGCGCAAGCTGCTCGACACCCGCTCTCGCGGCGGCCGTATCGGGCACCTCGCTGTCGTCGTTCCAGCCGGTGTCGTCGCCGTGCGGGATCGGCTGCACCGCGATGCCGTCGCGACGGCCCGTGATGATGAGGTCGTCGAGTGCCATGCCGTAGTCGACGCCCTCTTGCGGCGGCAGCCAGCCGATCTGACCGCGCACGGGCACGAGACTGTCGTCCGACCACAGCTTGCGCGCGCCGTAGCCCGTGCAGTTCACGACGAGGCGCTGCGCCAGGGCGGCGACGTCGTGCGGTGTTACGAACTCGCGCGGTTCGATCGTCCCGCCGCCGATCTTGAATTCCTCGACGAGCTGACGCGAATAGTCGGCGATGTTGAACGTCATGCCCATACCCCGGCGCGACCGTTTGACGCGATACGGCTTCTGACCGTTGCGCAATTCCAGATCGGTTCGGCCCGGAAACACATCCTGGATGCGATCGCTGTAATCGGCGAAACCGTGCGTGTCGCCCCGTGCTTGGGCAGCCGAAGCTTGTTCGAGCGTCCGGTTCGAGAAGACGTACCGGTCGCTCCACTCCACGGGCGTACCGGGAAGACCCAAATAACTCTGGTACATCGTAAATGAATCGCGCGCCATCCGCTCCCACAGCGCCGGAAAATCGGCGGCCGCCGCGCCGGTCAGCGCGATGCGCGAGTCCGGCGTATAGGAACCCGTCGCGCGCGCCGAGCGGACGAACGGAAACCGTTCCTTCGCGTAGATCGTCGGGCGCAATCCCATTCGCTGTGCGAGAACGGCGGTCGTCAGACCGATCGCACCGCAGCCGAGAATCGCGATCTCGCGTTCGCCTTGAGATCGCGCGAGGAGCTTCTCGAGCACGACCCCAGCCGAGCCCCACGATAACGACCAACCACTCCCGCCGTGACCGTAGTTGTGAAAGATCGTCTTCGCGCCGAGCTGCTCGACGTCGAGTCGCGGCCCCGCCGCGCGGAACGGTCGCGTACACACGGTGACGCGGATCAGATTATCGGGATCGGCACGGATCGGCACGATGCGATCGACCCGATCGTAAAACGGCACGGCCGGTGCTGCGAGCGCCCCGAACGACGTCTGCAGAAACCCGAAACGATTCACGCTTCCTCCCAGTGCGACGCGCGTTCGACGGCGCGATGCCAGGATCGCATCATGCGTTCGCGTTCGCCGGATGCGAGATGCGACGTGAAGCGGCGTTGTTCGTGCCACTGTTTCGCGACGTCGTCCGGGCCGTTCCAGACGCCGATCGAGATGCCGGCGAGGTAGGCGGCGCCGAGCGCCGTCGTCTCCGTGACGCGCGGCCGCACGACGTCGACGTCGAGGACGTCCGCCTGGAACTGCATCGTCAGATCGTTGTTCGCCGCCCCGCCGTCGACGCGCAGCTCTGAAAGCGCTACGCCGGAATCCGCTTCCATCGCGCGCGCGACGTCGGCTGTCTGGTACGCCATCGCTTCGAGTGCGGCGCGGGCGATGTGCTCGCGCGTGCTGCCGCGCGTGAGGCCGACGATCGCGCCGCGCGCGTACGGATCCCAATGCGGCGCGCCGAGACCGACGAACGCCGGCACGAAGTACACGCCGCCGTTGTCGGCCGTGCGTGCCGCGAGCGCTTCGACGTCCGCCGACGCGGAGATGATGCCGAGCCCGTCGCGCAGCCATTGCACGGCCGCACCCGTTACGAAGATCGAGCCCTCGAGCGCGTACGTCGCTTCGCCTTTCGCAGCGCCGTAGGCGATCGTCGCGAGCAATCCGTGCTCGCTGCGAACCCGATCGGAGCCGGTGTTCAGCAGCAGAAACGAGCCCGTGCCGTACGTGTTCTTCGCGAGCCCCTTTGCGAAGCACGCCTGGCCGACGAGCGCCGCGTGCTGGTCGCCGGCGACGCCGGCGATCGGAATGGCCGCCCCGAAGTGCGCGGCTTCGGCATCTCCGAAACGTCCGATCGACGGCAGCGCCTCGGGGAGCATCGCGCGCGGGACGTCCAACATCGCGAGCATCTCGTCGCTCCACGCGAGCGCCGTGAGATCGAACAGCAGCGTCCGTGAGGCATTCGTGTAATCGGTCACGTGCGACGCGCCGCCCGTCAGATTGTAGACGAGCCAACTGTCGACGTTTCCGAACGCCACGTCGCCGCGTTCGGCCTTCGCGCGCAAGCCGTCGACATTATCGAGCAGCCACGCGAGCTTCGTGCCCGAGAAGTACGGATCGAGCAGCAGCCCCGTGATCTCGCGAACGCGCTCGAGTTTTCCGCGCGCCTTCAGTTCGTCGCAGAGCGGCGCGGAGCGCCGGTCTTGCCACACGATCGCGTTGTGCAGCGGCGCACCGGTCGCGCGATCCCAGACGAGCGTCGTCTCGCGCTGATTCGTGATGCCGATCGCCGCGACGTCGTGCGCCGCGATGCCCGCGTTCCGGAGCGCGCCGCGCGCGACGTCGAGCTGCGAACGCCAGATGTCGTTCGGGTCGTGTTCGACCCAGCCCGGGCGCGGAAAGTGCTGCGGGAACTCGCGCTGGTCGAGGCCGCGGATCGCGCCCGTTTCGTCGAACACGATCGCGCGCGAGCTCGTGGTGCCCTGATCGAACGCCAAAACGTACGGCATTACGAAGCCCGGTGCCGCTTCGGAGCGGCGTACGAGAGCGCATCGCGATCCCAGCCGGCGGCATCGACGCATCGCGCGTACATCGCATCGAGGAATGCGAATAACGCGCCGGCCGGATCGGGCGCGTGACGAACCGCCTCGTACGGCAAGACCCATTCGGAGATCGCCGTCGACCACGATGCCGCGGCCGGCGCGATCGGTAGCCGCTCGGCGCCGGCCGGTTGCGGAAAGATGTAGCCGTAGAAATACGGGGCCGTCTTCTCGTCGCCGAAATAGAGCCCGGCGTTCATCAGCTCCGCGTCGAGATCGTACTTCAACAGATAGCCGCGGTCGGTGGGTGCTTCGACGTGCTTGCCGTTGAAGAGCATGAGCGAGAGATCGAGCGCGCCCCACCAAAGTTGGATGCCGTTGCGCCCGAAGAAGTGCGCGCGCCACTCGTCGAACGCGCCGGCCGCTGCCGTCGTTGCCGTAAACCAGCGTCGCACGGCGTCCGCGTCGTATGCGGCGGGCCGCCGATCTCCGTCGAGCGGCGTGAGGTCCGCCATCTCTTGCGGGACCGGCGACAGCGTGCACGAGACGCCGAATGCGTCGAGCGCGGCATGCAGATCCGCGAAGATCTCGGCGACGCAGCGCGCCGGTACGAGCGCGATCCGGTGCGTCGCTCCGTCGCTTCGCGCGAGGACGATCTCCGAGGCGAACACGTCCAGCGACGCTTCGATCGACGTGCCGCGCCACGGCATCGGACCCGTCGTGACGCCGTGCGCGGAGAGCAGCAACGCCGCGAACATCCAGTTCGGCTGCGCCGGCGACAACGCGACGCGCAGCTTGCCGAGCATCTGCAGGTAGCGATGCAGGCTCGCCCTCGTCGGCGCCCACGCCGAGGCGTCGACGTCCGGCCACACGGCGCTCCCGCCGGTCGAATCGTTCACGTGCATTCCGATCAGGGACACGGCGTTATCGCTGCGAACCTCGGCTGCGTGAAGATCGGTTTCCTGCACTACAAGATCCCGCTCATGGACGTCGTCACCGAACGGTTGCGCGCGAGGCTCGCGGGCCACGAGTTCCTCGCGTGGAGCGTCGGCGACGCTCCCGCGGCTCGCGACCTCGATCTCTTGCTCGTGATCGGCGACGTGCCGCGCGACGTGATGGAGTCTCAGCCGAAGCTCGCGCTCGTGCAGACGGCGACGGCCGGCTACGACGGGATCGACATCGATGCCGCGACCGAGCTCGGCATCTGGGTGTCGTACGCTCCGGCCGCCGAAACGGGCAACGCGGTTTCGGTCGCGGAGATGGCGATCTTGCTGATGCTCGCGGCAGCGCGAAATCTCAATCGCGCGACGCTGTCGCTCAGGGATCGCTCGCAGCGCGCGACCCGTCTCAACCGCGCGCTCTACGGCAAGTCGGTGTGCATCGTCGGTTACGGCGGCATCGGTCGCGAGCTCGCGACGCGACTCGTCGCGTTCGGCAACCGCGTCACGACGGTCGACAAGCATCCGGAGCGCGTGCCCGAGCACATCGAGTATTTCGCGGCGAACGACCTGAAGCTCGCGATCGCCGGCGCGGATTTTGTCGTCGTGGCCGTGCCGGCGACCAAGGCGAACGAGAACCTCTTCGATACGGACGTCATCGCGGCGATGAAGCACGGTGCGATCCTCGTCAACGTCGCGCGCGGCTCGCTGGTCGACGAAGACGCGCTGCGCGCGGCCGTGAGCGAGGGCCGGCTGTATGCCGCCGGTCTCGACGTCGTGCGACACGAACCGGTCGAGCCTGCGGAACCGTTGCTCGACCATCCCGAAATCTTCATCACGCCGCACATCGCGGGCGCGACCGACCTCATGATCGACGGCACGATCGACTTCCTCATCTCCGTCGTCGACGGCGTCGCGGCGGGACGCAAGCCGGACTCCGTGCTGAACGATCCGCCGGCGCCGCGTCTCGTCCTCGAGACGCGCGCCTAGTCGCTCGAACCGTGCGTGATGAACGAACGGTCGCCGATCCATTGCGCGGGCGGAATGCTCCAGAAGCGCGCGAGCCGGTTGAGCCGGCCCGCATACGTCGAGCGAATCTCCGAGAAATCGGCCCATGCCGCGTCACGATCGAGGAGCGCGATCCCGAGTTCGGCCATGCGCGCGTACGCCGTATCGAATTCCTCGCGCTCGATGCCGACGACGCTGTCTTGAGGCAAACGGAAATAGCGCGCGAAGTCGTCGACGAAATGGCGCGCGAGGCGCGAGACGATCAGCGCCTCACCTTTCTGCGGCAGATCGAGGGTCGTGAGCACGAGCGTCGATGCGTCGAGCAGCGTTCCGATCACGGCGATCCACGAGATCTCGTCGTGCGTCGATCGAAATAGGTGAGGATCGGATACGCGAGGTGCGTCTCGAGGACTTGTGAGACGAAGAGCTGTGCGTCGCGCAGCGTGGTCCGCAGACCGTCGACATCGTCGAGTTGCGCGTAGGTCTCGATGAAGTGCAGGCCCGACGGCGGCGCGCCGAACCGGTTGCTGAACATCACGACGAACGCCTCGCGTTGCTGATACGCGCCGAAGAGCGCGAACAGGAACGTCGTGATGATCGAGAACGAGCCGAAGCCAGACGCGCCCGCGAAGAGCGACAGCACCCGCGCGCCCGGCCCCGTCGGGCTGAAGTCGCCGTAGCCGATCGTGAGCAGCGACGTTCCGGCGAAGTACAGCGCGTCGAACGCACCCGGGACCGGCTTGACCTGATCGCGTAGCGCGAAGAACAAGAAGCCGTAGCCCACGATCAACGACGCGATCCAGAAGACGAGCAACAGCACGAGCATGAACGGTGCGAACGCGCCGAGGAAATCTTCGCGCGCGCCGGCGCCGACGAAGCGCGACGACACGATGCCCCACGTGCGCCACATGAAGCGCGTGATGAACGCGCTCGGCCGCCAGCGCCGGCCCGTCGGGCGCGGCACGAGAACCGTCTGGAAGACGTCGAGCAGGGTGACGACGACGATCGCGACGCCGGGAACGAGCCACAACAGGTGCATGCGCATCGTCCAACCCGGACACGCGCCCGTGCGTTCCAGGGCCGCTCGCGGGCAGCGCGAACGCCCGCTCATGTTCTACCAGCCCGGCGTCACGCCGCACGGTCTTCCTCGGGATCCGTTCAAGTCGTGCGTGATCCCGCGACCCATCGGGTGGATCTCGACGCTCGATGCGGACGGCGTCGCGAATCTCTCGCCGTTCAGTCAGTTCCAAAACGTCACGTTCGATCCGCCGTACGTGATGTTCGCGGCGAATCAGACGACGGACGGCCGGCGTAAGGACACGACGCACAACGCCGAGCAGACGGGTGAGTTCGTGTGGAACATGGCGACGTACGCGTTGCGCGACGCCGTCAACGCGTCGTCGGAAGAAGTGCCGCCGCACGTGGACGAGTTCGAGATCGCGGGCCTCGAGAAGGCACCGTCGCGGATCGTCAAGCCGCCGCGCGTCGCGCTCTCACCCGTGCAGTTCGAGTGCGTCTACCACAGCACGGTCCGGCTGCCGGGTAATCCGCCGATGGGCACGGTCGACGTCGTGTTCGGACGCGTCGTCGCGGTGCACATCGCGGACGACGCGCTCGACGCGAACGGCCGGCTCGACGTGCTGAAGATCCGGCCGCTCGCGCGCCTCGGCTATTACGACTACACGTCGATCGAATCGACGTTCGAGATGGCGATGCCGGGCGCGCCGGGCAGCCTCATCCTGCAAGGCCTCGAGGGCAAGTTCGGGCATACGAAGACGGCCGCCGACGCGCCCTGAGCGGGTGCGTCAGGGCGCGTCGCTCAGACCGTCCACGTACTCGTCCCGCAGTACGCGCTTGAGCACTTTTCCCGCCGTGTTGCGCGGGATCGACGCGACGAAGAAGATGCGCTTCGGAACCTTGTACGGCGCGAGCTCGGCTCGCGCGTACGTGACGAGCGTCGCTTCGTCCGCCGCTTCGCCGTCACGTAACACGACGATGGCCGCGACCGCTTCCACCCACTTCGGGTGCGGCAACGAAACGACCGCCGCTTCCGACACGGCGGAATGCTTGAACAGCACCTCTTCGACCTCGCGGCTCGACACGACGACGCCGCCCGTGTTGATGACGTCCTTGATACGATCCGTGATCGTGATGTAGCCCTGCTCGTCGCGCCAGCCGACGTCGCCCGAGTGGAACCAGCCGCCTTCGAACGCTTCGGCCGTTTCCTCCGGTTTGTCCCAATAGCCGACCATCAATTGCGGCGAGCGGTGCACCACTTCGCCGCTGACGCCGGGTCCGACGTCGTTCATCTCGGGATCGACGATGCGCGTCGCGACGTTGAAGACCGGCCGGCCCGCGGATGCCGGACGTGCGTCGTGTTCTTCGGGCCGCAGCACCGTCGCGAGCGGACCGATCTCGCTCTGGCCGTAGAGATTGTACGGCTTCACGCGCGGCAGCCGCGAGCGCAGCTCTTGCAGCACGGGCACCGGCATGATCGACGCCCCGTAGTAGATTTTCTCGAGGCTCGAGAGATCGCGCGTCGCGAAGTCCGGATGCCGGAGCAACGCGATCCAGCCGGTCGGCGGCGCGAAGAACGACGTGATGCGATCGCTTTCGATGAGTCGCAGGCACGTCGCCGGGTCGAACGCCTGCACGAGCGTCGTCGCGGCGCCGAGCAGCAGATGCGGCATCATGAAGCAATGCATCTGCGCGGAATGATAGAGCGGCAGCGCGGCCAGGACCCGATCGCTCGCGCGATGCTCGGCCTCCACGATGCAGCTCTCGTATTCCGCGAGCAGCGCGCCGTGCGTCATCATCGCGCCTTTCGGCGCCGCCGTCGTGCCCGACGTGTACAACAATTGCACGAGGTCGCTCTCGTCCGGCGTTTCCTCGGGATCGTACGCGTCGGCACGTTCCGCGGCGTCGAGGACGTCGAACGTTTCACCCGCGCCGGTAAAACGGCCGCGGAGACGCACGGGCAACTCGTCCGCGCCTTCGACGGCGGCCACGAGATCCGCGTCGTACACGAGCGCCGACGCGCGCGATTGCGTCACGATGTACGCGAGTTCGGGCGACGTGAGCGCGTAATTGATCGGCACGTGCACGAAGCCGCCACGCGCGCACGCGAGCCAGAGGATGACGTACGCGTCGGAGTTGCGCGCGTATGCGGCGACGCGGTCCCCACGTTCGATGCCGAGCGACTCGAGTCGCGCCGCGACGCCGCCCGCGGCCGCGGCGAGCCGGCCGTACGTCCACGAGCGCGTGCCGAACGCGAGTGCCGGCACGTCGTGGTGTTTGCGTGCGGAGCGCAAGAAGGCCCGATCGATGCCGTTGCGCCGTGCGATCTCCATGCTCATGACGCACTCCTCGCCGCCGTCGTGAAATCGGGTTTGCGCTTGTCGAGAAACGCCCGCACGCCCTCGCGATGTTCCGTACTGCGGCTGGCTTCCGCGATCGCGCGCGCCTCCGTCTCCATCTGCGATTCGAACGTCGCCGAGAAGCTCGCCTGCAGCAGCGCGCGCGTGCGTCCGAGGGCGGCCGTTGCGGCCGACGCGAGCGAGCGCGAGACGCGGTCCGTTTCGGCTTCCAATTCTTCGTCGTCGACGGCGCGCGTGATCAAGCCGATCGCCGCGGCTTCGTCCGCGGAGAAGCGGCGGTTGGCGATCGCGAGT
>CAJCIN010000264.1 GCA_903970385.1 Rhodospirillales bacterium
GGCGTCAGCGGGATCACGATGACGTTCGCCACGATGTAGCCCGTGACGATGAACGTGCCTTCCTCTTGGCTCGCGCCGAGATTGCCCTGGATATAGGGAAGCGACACGTTCACGATCGTCGTGTCGATCAGCTCGAGCAGCGTCGCGAGCAACACGCCGAGCGTCACGAACGCGAGGCGCGGCCCCGACTCGACGACGGAGCGACGCTCGCCGTAGGCGCCCGGCGGCGCGGCTCCCGGTCCGCGCGGCGCCGCGACCGCTCCGCTCATCGCCATGGGAGGATGCCCTTCTTCTGCGGTAAGCCGGCTCGGGTGATGGCTATCACGGTCCCTCGCAGCCCTGGACGGTAGCGTGGTCGCATGAAGATCGTCGGCTACTCATCCTGGGCGCCGGACGAGCGCGCCAACGCCATTCGCCTGGCGTTCAAAGGACTGCGCGCGAAAACGGGCCAGGACTGGTCCCTCGAGCACTTCGGGGCCTCGGATTTCAACGATCCGGCGGCCATCGGGCGCTTGCGCGCGGCGATCCGCCAGGCCGACGTCCTGATCGGCTGGCAATCGATGAGCATCGAGGTCGTCGAGCGGATGGCGGGCCTCCTCGTCGATATGGATCGGGCGGGCGAGCTGTCGCGCGTGAAGTTCCTCTGGTACGACATCCCGGACGCGCGTCTGCAGCAACTGATGTTCAAGTCGCTCGGCTTCGCGTTCGATATGAACAAATCCAACCCCATGCGCGAGATGTCGATGGCGATCAAACGCTACCAGGCAAAGTCGAAAAACGAGACGATCGACGAGTTCTGGGAAGCGCGCGAAGGCTTCCTCGGGATGCAGAAAATGGTCGGCGCGGCGCCGCTCATGGCCAAGCTCATGAAGAAACCCGTCTTCAAGTCGCTCGTGATGATCGGGTATTGGAACAACCGCTCCGTCCAAAACGTCGAGAACATGTTCCTCTACCTGATGAAGCACTTCATGGACGGTGCGTACGCGGGCGAGGTTCCGCTGCCGGAAAAAGTCGAGAACGAAGGCATCTACCATCCGGCACACGAGGGCAGCCTCTTCCAGACGCCCGAGGCGTACCTCGCGTGGTACGAGCCGTGGTTCCAGAAGACGTACGGCAAGAAGCCGTGGGATCGCGTCGGCTTCATCACGCACGATCTCTTCCTCGTCGATTGGAACCACCCGGTGCTCGACGCGGCGATCGCGGAGTGGGAACGGCGCGGACTCGGCGTGATCTGCTCGATGACGGCCGTGTTCAACGCGCACATCGTCTCGCGCGGGCACCTCAAATCGAAAAAAGGCGAGCCGCTCGTCGGCGCCGTCTACCACAACGTGCCGCTGTATCTCGCGGGCTCGATGTTCGCGGGCGCGCCCGAGGCGTCGATCGACCTGATTCGCGATCTCGGTTCCCCGCGCGTCTACACGTCGCCGGTCAACGCCGCGATGTCGCGCGAAGATCTCAAGCATTCAAAATTCGGCATCGCGTCGCTCGAGTACATCGGCAACGTCGTGACGCCGGAGACCGAGGGCATCCAGCCGCTGCCGCCGATCTGCTCGCGCGAAGCGGGCGAAGAGATCAGCGCCCTCGAGCCGATCCCCGATCGCGTGACGCTCCTCGGCGACGTGACCACGCGCTGGCTCAAGCTACGGCACCTCAAGAACAGCGAGAAGAAACTCGCCGTCTTCGTCTACAATTTTCCGCCGGGACCCGGCAACGTCGGCGTCGCGTACTTCCTCGACGTGGCGGGCTCGCTGCGGTCGATGCTGCAGACGCTCAAAGCCGAAGGCTACGACGTCGGCGAGGTCGACGAGACGGACGAAGCCGTGTCGCTGAAGTTGCGCGACATGTACGCGGGCTACTCGAACGTCGGCGCCGTGTCCGCGGGCGAGATCCGCGACTGGGCGCACGAGTTACCGGTCGGCCTCGAAGCGCTCTTCTACGACGTCTGGGGCCAGCCGCAGTCGACGATTCCGATCAAGGGTCTGCGCTACGGCAAGGTGCTCGTGCTGCTGCAAGACATGCAGGGCATGGAAGACATGAGCGTCATCCACGACAAGCAAGCGCCGCCGTCGCCGTGGCTGCTCGCATCGTATCGCTACGCGACGCGACGCTTCAACGCGGACGCGATGATCCACGTCGGCACGCACGGCCTCGTCGAATGGAGCCGCGGCAAAGAGTGGTCGCCGGCCAAGGGCGACTATCCGGAATTCCTCGTCGACAATTGCCCGCACGCCTACATCTTCAACATCCTCGATCCGGTCGAAGCGTCGATCGCGCGGCGCCGTTCGTACGCGACGATTCTCTCGCATCTGTGCCCGCCGATGAAGTCGGTCGAGGGCGGCGAGGATCTGCGTAACCTGCACCGGCTCGTGCACGACTACTACAATACGATGTCGGACGACCTCGAGAAGCGCGGCGACCTCGCGAGCGAAGTCGCGGAAATCGTCGAGCGCACGGGCCTGCGCATCGACGCGCCCGGCAATCGCGAGAAAGAGTTCGTCGCGAAGGTGCACGACGAACTCGTCGCGCTCGAAGGCGACTACGCGCCGGCGGGGCAGCACGTGTTCGGCCGCAATCTCTCGGAACAGGATCGCCTCGACACGTTCCACGCGTGCCTCGAGTACGCGGACATCGATCTCTACCGGCTGATCGCGAGCTGCTACGGCTTCGACTACGAAAAGCTCGTGCACGAACCGCACGCCCGCGACGCGAGCGGCGCGTACCATCACGACATCCTCGACGAGCTGCGCGAAGCCGGACGCGCGCTGCTGTCGTCGGAGGTGCTGCGCCCCGCGGGCAACGCGGTGGACGCGCGCGCGAAGCTCCGGCAGCAGGCGATGCTCGGCATCCTAAAAGCGCGACCGATCGCGGGACACGAGCTCGGCAAGAGCCCGTACGAACTCGAGACGCTCGCCGGCTTCGTCGATCGCGCGCGCGAACTCTTCGTCCAGCTCGGGCGTGTCGGCGATGCCGAGCGTGACGGGCTGATCGCGGTGCTCGCCGGCAACTATCTCGAACCGTCGCTCGGCGGCGAAGTCGTCGGCGATTGGAACGTCTTACCGACGGGGCGCAACATGGCGTCGACCGACGTCCGCATGCTGCCGCGCGAGGCCGCGCAGCGCAAAGGCAAGCGCACCGTCCAGCAAATTCTCGAAGCCGCACAGGCGGAACGCGGACATTATCCGCAAGCCGTCGGCGTCGTGCTCTGGGGCTCGGAAGTGCTCGAGAGCGAGGGCGTCGGCATCGCGCAGGCGCTCGACCTGATGGGCGCGCGCGTCGCGAAGGATCGCTTCAACCGCGCGGAACGCGCCGAACTGATCTCGCTCGACGAGCTCGGCCGGCCGCGCATCGACATCCTCGCGAACACCTCGACCGTCTTCAAGAACACGTTCCCGGGCGCGATCCGGCTGATCCACGAAGCCGCGCAGCTCGCGGCCGAAGCGGACGAACCGCACGAGTGGAATTACGTCAAGAAACATTCCGACGAGCTCATCGCGCAAGGCATCGATCCGCAGCTCGCGCGCGCGCGTTGCTTCGGCATGGGTGAGGACGCGTTCATGGGCCAGGTCGGCATGATGCTCGACACGGGGCGCTTCACCGATTACAACGACATCGGCGCCGCGTGGATGAGCGACAACTCGAACGCGTACATCCCGCAATTCACGAACGTGCGCATCGTGCCGGCGCAGGCCGTGCACAAGTACATCGTCGAGCGGGTCGAGGTGATCCAGCAACCGCTCATCCAGATGGCGAGCGGCGGCCCCGTCAAGGAAGACATGTTCGCGTCGTTCACGTCGGCGTTCGGCGCCGCGAAGCGTGCGATGGGTCAGGAAGACACGATGATCGTCGTCAGCGATCTCACGAAACGCGAACCGAAGGTGCGCAATTTCCGCAACGTCGTCGTCAACGGCGTGCTGACGCGCTTCCATTCGAAGCCGTGGCGCGACCGGATGCTCGAGCACGGCTACTCGGGCGTGGTGGAGTTCGGCGACATCTTCAAGGCGATGCGCTCGACGGAGGCGGCGCTCGGCAACACGATCACGCCCGAGCTCTGGAAACGCACGGTCGAGGTGACGCTCGAAGATTGGCAGCGCATCGCGGATGCGAACCCGCACAAGACGCGCGAACTCGGCGAGACGCTCCTCGACACGCGCAAACGCGGCATGTGGGAGGACGCGGAGCTCGAGAACGCTCTCAAGGCGAAGCTCAACGAGCTCGACAGCGACGTCGAACTCGCGACGTACAAGAAACAGCTGGCGGGCGCGACCGGAGACTAAAAGGAAAGGGCGGCTACCAAGCCGCCCTTTCTACCGATTCGTCGATGTTCTTGATGATCTGCGCATTCGGGTCGATGTCGAACGGCTTGTCGCCCTCGTCGTCGACGCCGGGCTTCCGCTCCGCTTCGACCGCTTCGGTATCGGCGTGGGTTCCGGACGTCGCATCGTTCACGATGTCGCCTTCGCGGCGGCGATGCGCTCCGCTTCGACGTCGTCCGACGCCGGTTTGCGCATCCCGGTCGCGACGTTGTCGTCGGCGGTAATCCGCGCCGTGTCCGAGTCGAGGCCGAATGTCTTCTCGAGGACCTGCGCGTGGTCGCGCACCTTATCTTCGATCGTGCGGGCGACGTCGCTCGTGCCGGTGTCTTCGTTTCGATCGTTCATGCGTGGAGTGTATCCGCAAGCGCCGCATGCTAATCAGCCACGCTCGCTCGCTCCCGCCGCCTCCGCATCGGCGACGACGCGCTTCGCCATGTTCCCGAAGATGAATTCGTGGAACGGCAATACGCAAAACCAGTAGAGATACCCGAAGATTCCGCGCGGCTCGAAGAAGGCGGTCTGCCGCATGCACGTCTCGTCGTCGCGCAGCGGCGACACTTCGAACTGCAACCATGCGTAGCCGGGAAGCCGCATCTCCGCGCGCAACCGCAATAAGCGGTCCTTCTCGTACGCTTCGACGCGCCAAAAATCGACCGCGTCGCCGACGCGGAGCGTCGTCTCGGACCGCCGTCCGCGACGCGTTCCGATACCGCCGACCATCCGGTCGAGCAGACCGCGAAGTTCCCACAGCCAGTCGGCATACAACCATCCGCGTTTTCCGCCGAGGCCGGCGAACGAGGCGAAGACCTTATCCGCGGGCGCATGCGTCGTCGCCTCGCGGCGATCGATGAGCATGCCTTGCTCGGTGCCCGTGAAGTTGCCGGGCAACTTCCGCACGTCGTACGCATCGAACCACGTCGTTTCCGGACCGATCGTCGAATAGCGATCCAGTGCGCGACGCACCGCATCGTCGTAGCCCACGGGAACGATCTTCGGAAACGCGCGACGCGCGAAGTCGTCGCGGACGATCACCTCGCTACGGAGACCGTCGATCAGCGGCCGCGCGATCGAACTCGGAATCGGCGTGACGAAGTGAATCCACGCCGACGAGAGCCGTGGCGTGAAGAACGGCACGACGAGAAGTTTGCGTTTGAGACCGCGGATCGACGCGTAGCGCATCATCATCTGCCGGTACGACAGAACGTCCGCGCCGCCGATCTCGACGATCGCGTGCTCCGTCGAGTCGCGTTCGAGCTCCGCCGCGAGATACGACAACACGTCGCGAACCGCGATGGGCTGGCAACGCGTGGAGACCCACTTCGGAGCGACCATGACGGGGAGCCGTTCGGTCAGATAGCGCAGCATCTCGAAGGACGCGCTGCCGGAGCCGACGATGATCGCGGCGCGAAACTCCGTCACGGGCACGCCGCCGAAGCGCAGCATCTTCCCGGTGTCGTGGCGGCTGCGAAGATGGCGCGAAAGCTTCGGACCGTCGACCCCGAGGCCGCCGAGATAGACGATTCGCTTTACGCCCGCGTCGCGTGCCGCTTCGGAGAAGATCTTCGCGGCCTCGAGATCGCGTTTCGCGAAATCGCCGCTGCTCTTCGCCATCGAATGAACGAGGTAATATGCGACCTCGATCCCGTCGAGCGCCGCGAGAAGACTCTCGCGATCGAACAGGTCGCCTTCGGCGATTTCCACGCCTTCGAAGCGCCCGGCGAGCCGGCCGGAATCGCGGGCGAGCGCGCGAACGGTGTGACCAGCTTCCGCGAGACGCGGAATCAACCGCCCGCCGATATATCCGGTGGCACCGCTGACGAGAACCTTCATCGCACGCGTCGGACGCGCACGTTCGGCATGCCGAGGAAGCGTGCGAGACGGCCTCCGCGCACGCCGGCGCCGAGTTCTGCGACCTCGACACCCGCGCGCGTGATCACGAGCGTGAGCGCGCTCCGGTCGAGCGAACGCGACAAGCGCCGCGCGAGCACGAAGCTCGACGCGGCGAGCCGAATCGAGGGCCGGCCGTACGCGATGTCGCCGATCTCGGCGCGCACGCGCGACCCCTCGGCAGTCACCTCGATCGTTCGCTCGTCGAGCGTCACGTGCAGCGCGCCGCTGATCTCGACAACGCGCGCCACGCTACGGGGTGTGCGCGCCTTGACCCTCGGTCGTGCGAATCCGGATGCCGCCGTTGAGCTTCCAGAGCGCGGACGGCGAATCGGCGTGCGTCGTGCTCGGGACGTGGATCTGGAGATTGTCGAAATTGTATTCGATCGTGGCGCCGCGGCCGGTCAAGAACGAGTAGAGGCCTTCGGCGAGTTCGGGCCAGGACGTGGTTTGCTGATTCGTCGACAATGGAACCTCGAGTTCGAGCGGGTAAAAAGTATGTGGCAAGCATTGTGAGGACCCGCCACTCGATTAAGTTCCACACCCGGTACGCCGTCAAACAGCGTCGACGAGAACGGCAGACGCGCGTTCGACTCGTGGTTCGAACGGACGCCGGCGCATGAGC
>CAJCIN010000265.1 GCA_903970385.1 Rhodospirillales bacterium
CTGGCCGAGCATCGAGCTCAGCGCGACGCTCGTCGTGCCGGCGAGCACGCCCATCGTGATGATCCACGAGAAGATCGGCTGGTGAAGCGGCGCGAGCGCGTACAGCAACGGATCTTTCTCCGGAACCTTCGCCCACGGCACCGCGCCGAGCAGCACGACGGCCGTGATGCAGTAGAGCAGCGTGCCGATACCGAGCGCGCCGATCACGCCGAGGGGCACGTCGCGTTGCGGAGCCTTGCATTCTTCCGCGGTCGTCGTCGCGGCGTCGAACCCGATGTAGCTGAAGAACAGGTAGGCCGAAATCGGCACGATGCCGTACGGTTGCGACGCTTCCACCGCGCCGCCGAACGGGACGATCGCGCCCCAGCCGTGCGGCGCGAGGTCGTGAAAGTTCGCGATCCGGAACAGCGAGAAGCCGACGACGATGAACACGCCGAGCGCCGCGAGCTTGAGCACGACGAACGCGTTGTTCGCGCTCGCGGACTCGCGAATGCCGATCGAGAGCAACGCGGAGAGCACGAGCACGAAGAGCGCCGCGATCACGTCGTACTGCGAGTGTGCGAAATCGATCAGATCGAGCCGGTACCACTCGCCGTGCGTCACGAGGTTCGAGGTCTGCGCCCACGCGGGAATCGAGAGGCCGAAGATCTTGAGCGCGTCCTGGAGCGCCGCGGAGAATTGCTGGGCGACGGGTGCCGCGCTGATGCCGTATTCGAAGAGTAACGCGAAGCCGATGATCCACGCCGCGAGCTTGCCGAGCGTGGCGTAGGCGTACGTGTAGGCGCTGCCGGCGATCGGCACCATGGCGCCGAGCTCGGCATAGCAGAGCGCGGCGAAGAACGCCGTCGTGCCGGCGATCAGATACGAGACGATCACGGCCGGCCCCGCGCCGTGCACGCCCGTGCCGATCGTCGTGAAGATGCCGCCGCCGATCATGGCGCCGAGCCCGATCGCGACGAGATCCTTGGCGGTCAGGGCGCGCTTGAGCTCGCGTTTCGCGGCTTGGCCGCGTAACTTATCGACGTCGGTCGTCGCGACCAGCCGGTGCAGCATCGACACGTCCCGCTCGTTCGAAGCGAGCGCTTCCCGTCCCCCTGCCGTTCGGTTAGCGCTCGGGTTGGGATTTCATGACGATCGTTCGCGTGGGGAACGAGATCTCGACGCCCGCCTCGCGCAGGGCCGCATCGATCGCGACGATCGCGCGCGTCTGCGTGCGCAAGACGTTCGCGTACTGCGGGCTCGTCCAGTAGCGCGCGACGACGTCGATCGAACTATCGTCGAACTTCGTGAGATCGACGAGCGGTGCGGGATCGGAAAGAACGCCCTCGGTCGCGTGCAGCGCACGCTCGATCGCGACGCGCGCCGCGGCCAGATCGCTGCCGTACACGATGCCGACCTGCACGTCCGTGCGTCGCGAATCGTATGCCGTGCGGACCTGTACCGGGCTCGTGAACACGAGCGAGTTCGGCAACAGGAGCCGTTCGCCCGGATACGTCCGCAGGCTCGTGAACCGGATGTCGATGTGTTCGACCGTTCCTTCGAACGAGCCGACGACGATCTGGTCGCCGATGCGGAACGGCTCGTTGAGCAAGAGGAGCACGCCCGCGAGAAAATTCTTGAAGATGTCCTGGAACGCGAAGCCGACCGCGACCGACCCGAGGCCGAGCGTCGCCACGATGTCGCCGAGCGTCAACCCGGGGAAGAGCAGCAGGCACGCGACGAGTACGCCGCAGACCCAGACGAAGACGGTCGCGCTCTTCTCCGCGAGAACGCGAAGCGACGTGCTGCGCAGCGTGCGGCCGCCGATGGCCGTGGCGCTCCGGCGCGCGGCGCGCGCGACGTAGCGCGTCACGACGACGACCACGATCGCGATGACCAAGGCCGGGAAGCGTTCGATGAGATCGCCCGCGAGGTGCAGGACGTCGGCCTGCAACTGCGCGGTGACCTTCCCCCACGCGTTCAGACGAACGTGTCGTGCACGGCCTTCGAGATCCGCCGGATCGCGATGTTGCCGAGCGAGAAGTCGTTGAGATCCTTCGTGAGCACCGCGATCACGTAGGGCGAATCGCCGAACGGATCGACGATGCCGATGTCGTTGCGCACGCCGTCGATCTCGCCCGTCTTGTTCGCGAGCGGCGTGCCGGGCGGAAGACCGCGCGCGATCTTGTCGCGATCTTCCTGACGCAGCATGATGTCGATCATCGCGCGGCACGATGCGGGCGACGCGACGGTGTACACCGCCTCGTGCGAGCCGCGCTCGATTTGATAGAGCAGCGAGCCCATGTCGCGCGCGGTCGTGAGATTCTCCGAGTGGTGCATGATCGCGTTAACGTCCATGAAATGCCGATGCAGCTGCGTCTTCTGCAGACCGGCGCGATGGATCGTCTCCGCGATGCGCGGCAGGCCGAGATACGAGATGAGGACGTTCGACGCCGTGTTGTCGCTCTGCTCGATCATCGCGCTCGCGAGCCGCGCGACGGAGATCGTGTTGCCCGGGTTATAGGAATCCAAGATTTCGGAGCCGCCGACGAAATCGCTCAGCTTGAGCACGACCGTGTCGTGCATGACGCTCGGATGCTTCTCCGCGAGCTGAAAGAGCGAGACGAGGATGACGACCTTGATGATCGAGGCGGTCGGGAATCGTTCGTCCGCGTTGTACGCGAACGACGAGGCGTGCCCCATGCGGCGCGCGTAGACGGCGACGGTGCCGGACGATGCCGACGCCGCACGCGCGACCGCGTCGTCCAAGGCGTTCGCACGTACGATGCGAGGGAACGTCGCGACCGCGGTCGCGGCAGCGACCGAGACGAAATGACGACGGTTCACGCGATGCCTAGCGTACGGACGAGGAGTTGCCGAATCCTCGCCGCAAGCGCGGCGCATGCTCTCATGCCGCCGATCTCTCGCAACGCTGTTCTTCGTCTTTACGGTCGTAACCGCGGGCACCGCGCGCGCGGGGGACGCGACGTTTCGCGGCGAGCTCTTCGTGCTCGATCCGGGCCACGGCGCGCGCTACCCTGACGGGTCCGCGCTCAACGTCGGGGCCGTCGGTCCGCACGGCGTTCAAGAGCAAGTGGTCGCGCTCGACGTCGCCGAGGATCTCGCGGCGCTGCTCCGTAGCGCGGGAGCGCGCGTCGTGCTCACGCGTTCGCGGGCGCGCCCGTTCCGCATCGGCACGGTGAAGGCGCTCGAGAACCGGTCGCGTGCGGCGCTCGCGAACCGGTTGCACGCGACCGCCTTCGTCGCGATCCATGCCGACGGTTCGACGTCGCCGGGCGAGCGCGGCACGAGCGTGTTCTGGTTGCGTCCGAACTCGATCGCCCTCGCGAACGCGATGCGCGGCGGTCTCGCGACGCTCGGGCTCGGCGAATCGCAATTTCGCGCGCGCGATCTGGCGGTGACGGACGAAGCGCGCGTGCCCGCCGTGCTCGTGGAACTCGGGTTCGTTTCTAATCCGACGCAAGAAGCGTTGCTCGCGAGCCCCGCGTTTCAAGATCGCGAGGCGCACGTACTCCGCGACGCGCTCGTGAAGACGTTCGGCCGGTAAGGGCTAACTGCCCGTCCCCTGATACCGTTCGAGTCCGACGCGCCAAAACGCGTAGGCGATGAGGAACCAGATGCTACCGATCACGGGCGTGAGCAAGCCGATGGCGGGCGAGAGCGCGTACCCCTCCATGGATTTGTGTAAGAGAAACGTCGCCGGGAAATAGTTCATGAACGCGAACGGGAACACGAACGCGAGCACGAAGCGCACGGAGCGCGAGTAGATGCTGATCGGATAGCGCGTGAAGTCCTGTTCGAGCGACACGACCATCCAGCGCAACGCGTCGATGCGAATCACCCAGAACGAAGCCGTCGCGATCGCGAGGTTCAAGCCGAAGTCGATCAGCGCGCCGCCGATCATCACGAGCGGCACGTACGCGCAGAACAGCGCATCGACGCGGACGCCCGCGAAGGCCGTCGCGATGCAGAAGAACGCGATCGCGAGGATCAGCTCGTCCGGCCAGATCTGTTGCGGTACGGTCATCGCTTGGAACAGCGGATCGAGCGGACGCACGAGAAACCGGTCGAACCTGCCCTCCCGGATCATCGTGGGGACGTCGCCGACCGTGAAGAAGAACGTGTTGTGAAAGGCGTGTCCGAGCATCCACAACCCGTACAGGAACGCCATCTGCCGGAAATCCCAGCCGTTCATGGACGGGAACTGATGCAGCGTAACCCACAGCGCCGCGATCGCCGTCGCGTGATAGACGATCGTAAAGCCGAACCACATAAAGAAGTTCGCGCGGTACTCGACGATCGTCAACAGATTGATGCGCCAATACTGGGCATACGCCGCCAGGCTCACCCTCGCTTGTGTTCCGTCCCGCTGCGGGGCTTCCTCGCGATTACGCGCGCGTGTTCGAACGGCTGCTGAGGGTCCGCGAACCCTATCGACTCGACCTCACCGTCGCCGTGCTGCGGCGCTTCTCGACGAACGTCGTCGACGTGCTCGGCGCCGACGGAACCTATCGCCGCGCGCTCTCGGGCTTCGCGGAACCGGCTATCGTCGCGGTGCGCCAGACGAGCGCGAGCGAACTCGCGGTGCGCGTCGATTGCGGTCCGGGCGAAGAGGATGCCGCGTTCGCGACGGTCGCGCGCATGCTCGGCGCGGAACGCACGCTCGCGCGTTTCGATCGCGGTGCGGCGGCGATTCCGTGGCTGCGCGACATCGCGGCGCGCATGCGCGGCGTCAAGCCGCCTCGCTATCCGACGCTTTGGGAAGCGTGCGTGAACGCGGTCGTCTTCCAGCAGGTGAGCCTGCACGCGGCGACCGCGATCCTGCGCCGCGTGATCCTCGAAACCGGGGTTCGCCGCAGCGCCGCGGATGCGACGTTGTACGCCTTCCCCACGATCCCGGCGCTGGCGGACGCTCCCGAGGGCGCGCTTCGCACCGCGGGGCTGAGCGTCAACAAGATCGCGACCCTGCGCCGCATCGGCGAGGCGCTGCGAACGGGTGCGCTCGACGAAGCGATGCTCGAGGAACGGCCGAGCCCCGAGGCGTCGGCCCTCCTGTGCGGCATCAAGGGCATCGGCCCTTGGACCGCGGCGGTCGTGCTCCTGCGCGGGCTCGGGCGGCTCGACGTGTTCCCGGCGAACGATAGCGGCGTCGCACGCAGCCTGCTGGCGCTCGCGGCCGAACCCGTCGACCTCGAGCAAACCTTTGCGGAACTGGGCGAGGAGCGAGGCATGCTCTACTATCACCTGCTCCTCGCGCGCCTCGAAGCGCGGGGCGAGCTCGCGACGGGCACCATTTCGTAACCAGCAACGCTCCGCCGGGCCCTGCGGTTATGGATAGCGATGAACCTCTCCGCAACCTCGTCCGCCATCGCCATCCAGCGCTCCGCCGAGCGGGCCGCATTCGATTTCGGCTGGCTCAACACGCACCACTCGTTCAGCTTCGGCGGATACGACGATCCGAACAATCGCAACTGGGGCGCGCTGCGCGTGCTCAACGACGACGTGGTAGCCCCGGGCACCGGCTTCGGCACCCACCCGCACCGCGATATGGAAATCCTCACCTACGTGCTGTCCGGCGAACTCGAGCACAAGGATTCGATGGGCAACGTCGGCATCGTGCGCCCGGGAGGCGTGCAGTATTTGAGCGCGGGGACGGGCATCGCGCACTCGGAGTACAATCACTCGCAAACGGATCCCGTGCACTTCGTGCAGATGTGGGT
>CAJCIN010000266.1 GCA_903970385.1 Rhodospirillales bacterium
CGGACGCCGCCCCCAGAATAACCGGTCCAGAACGACCACGCGATGCCCCGCCTCTATCAAATGGCGGCAGAGGACGACACCGATGTAACCGGCGCCGCCGGTGACCAGAACGCGCATCGCCGTGGGCTTAGCCGTCCGCAGCGCCGGTTCCGTTGCGTCCGACAATGCGTCGCCCATGCGAATCGCGAACGGCCGCGAGATGCGTGTCGCCATCGTCGGCCGTTCCGGGCAACTCGGTTCCGACCTCATGAGTGCGTTCGCCGATTACGAGCCAATCGGCATGGATCGGCGTCTCCTCGACATCGAGTTTCCGTCGACGATCGCGATGATGCTCTCGCGCCACCGCCCGGACCTCGTCATCAACACGGCGGCGTTTCACGACACCGAAGCGTGTGAGGTCCGGCCCGACCGCGCCTTCGCCGTCAACACCATCGCGGTCGATGGGCTCGCAGCTCAGTGCGCCGCGTCCGGCGCCGCCTTACTTCACGTCGGCACCGATTACGTTTTCGACGGTCGAGCGACCATCCCGTACGACGAGAGCGCTCCGCCGAATCCGATGTCCGCTTACGGCATATCAAAGTATGCGGGAGAACTCGCCATTCGCAGGCACCTCGCCGAAGCGTACGTCATTCGGACGAGCGGACTGTTCGGGCTGCACGGAAGCTCATCGAAGGGGCCGAACTTCGTCGAACGCATCCTCGCACAGCTGGAGCAAGGCACGACGATCCGCGTCGTCACCGACGTTACGTTTTCACCGTCCTACACCCGGCACGTCGCGGCGGCGATCCGAACCATCGTCGATCGCAACGTCTACGGCACGTACCACGTCACGAACGCCGGATATTGCACGTGGCACGAATTCGCGGTGGAGATCCTGCGCCAGGCAGGGGGCGACGCGCGGGTCACGCCGGTGACGAGCGACGCTTTTCCGAGTCTCGCGCGCCGTCCCGCGTTCTCGGCACTTCGAGGAGACACGATCGAACGGCTCGGTTTGCCGGCGCTGCCCGCCTGGCAAGACGGCCTTCGCGAATATCTACGGGAGCGTGACCGGTCGCGCGGCGGTATATCAGCGCTGCGGTAGTTCGCCGATGACCGCGTAAGCGAGCCACGCGGGCAACGGTGCCGTATCTCCGAGCTCGCGCCATCGGTCGCGGTCCGAAGTCGCATCCTTCGCGCTCACTTTGAGCGTCGCATAGCGTTCGACACCCGCGAACGTCGCCGAACCGTAGACGGGGCTGACCGCACCCGTCTTGTTGTAGATGACGCGGACCGTCACCGTCGTCGCGTCCTTGTCGAGCTTCGAGAGGGACGACGCGAGAATCTTCGTTGCATCGCGCTCCAGGAGCGCGTTCGCATCCGAATCCGGCGTCTTGTTCGCAACGATCGCAGCCACATCCGACGACGCATCCCAGATGAGCAATGCATCTCCGCCCGGGCGAGCCACGATGACGTTACCGGCCGGCTTTGACGGAGCCGCGAGCGCGCCGGGCGACGCTGCGATCACGAGGGCGATGCAGAGACCGGCGATGTTCGGTACGCGCAGAATCACGGTAGGTTCTCCTTCACGAAAACAAACGTACGAAGACCGTCACGGCGTTCCCGAGCGACGGAGCCGCAAACAAGATCCAGCCGAATGCGACAAACGCGAACGTCGTCGCGACCGAGACGAACCGAATCGAGCGAGACTCGTTTCGCAGGATCGCGACGCGCGGTACCACGACTTGGCCCCACGTACGGTGCACGATCAGCCCGGCACCTTGCCAGAGCCCCCACAGCACGAAAGTCCAGGCCGCCCCGTGCCACAGTCCCGCGATCGCCATCGCGAGGAGCAAATTCACGACCGTGACGAACGGCGAACCGCGGCTGCCGCCGAGCGGAATGAAGATGTAATCCCGAATCCATGCGGAAAGCGACATGTGCCACTTACGCCAAAACTCCGAGATGTTGCGCGTGCGATACGGCATGTCGAAATTCTCGGGGATGCGCAACCCGAGCAGCCCGGCGACGCCGATCGCGATGTCCGAGTAGCCGCTGAAATCGAAATAGATCTTCGTCGTGTACGCGAGCACGGCGATCCAATAGTCGAGCCTTCCATACGCCGCATCCGGCGCGTTCAATGGACCCGTGAACGCGTTCATCGAGTCCGCGACGATCGTCTTCTTCGTGAGGCCGAGAACGATGCGATACAAATTGAGTGCGAGATCACCGCTCGCCGGCAAGATGATCCTGCGGACCTGTGGTGCGAAACTCTGATAGCGTTTGATCGGTCCCGCGACGAGCGTCGGAAAGAACATGGTGAAGACCGAGAAGTCGAGCGGATCGAGCCTTTCGATCTTACCGAGGTAGAGGTCGACGAGCACGTGCACGAATTCGAACGTAAAGAACGAGATCGCGAGCGGCACGATGATGTTCGGAATCGGCAAAATGTCGTGATGCGCGACGTCGTCGACCGTCGTTGCGAAGAACTTCGTGTATTTGAAGAAGACGAGAATCGCCGTAATCAACACGACGCCTGCGACGAGCAGTCGTTTGCGCGCGTTCGGCTCGCCGGTTCGAGCGATCGCATTGCCGATGAAGAACGTGACGACGCCGAGCCCGAGAACCAAGAGCAGAAACGCCGGCACGGAATACGCGTAGAAGATGCTCCCGGCAACAATGAGGAACGCCGGCTTCCAGTGCTGCGGAACGACGGTCCAATAGACCGCGAACGTAACGACCGCGAAGACGCCGAATACCCAGGTGTTGAAGATCATGCGTGCGCGAGTTCTTTTGCGAGATCGCGCGCGAGGCGCCGGTTCGCCGCCGCGGTCAGATGATCGTTGTCGAGAAAATCACGGTCGCCGAACGCACGGTCGAGATCGACGACACGGACTCCGCCACGTTCTAGACGCGCCCGCACGAACGCGAGATTCCGCTCGTACTGCCGGTTGTCGATGTAGTCGTGCAGCAGCGTGTGGTTCGTCGGGGTGAGGATCGCGAGCGCCGGGATGTGATACGCTCGCAGCGTCTCGATCGTGCGCGAGAGGTAATGCACCGACACGTTGGCATCGTCGAGCGGTGCGAGATCGTACGTTCCCTCGAACTTGTCGGGCGTCGGGGCGTGCGCGGCGTCGCTGCGCGCTTTGGCTCCGCTCGCCGTCTCGAGCACGTCATGTAGCGCGTGCGCGGCGTCGACATCGCCGAAAAACAGTTCGCGAACGTCCGTGCGAATCGCGTACAGGCGCCAGATCGATGCGACGCCCCGATCGAGCCGTGCGTCGAACGTATTGCCGCTCTTGGCCGGTGCGAGCAGTGCGGCATCGCTCGAGGCGAGCAAGGGTCGCGCGAGCACGGACACCGACGGATGCAGCGTCGCATAGGCGCTGTCGGCCGCATTGAACGTCTTCTGATTGACGTTAAACACGACGATACCGGGTCGCACGCCGCGTGCGAGCAAATAGCGCAGCATTGCGTACGTGTTTGCCGGGCTGCCGCCCTCGTACGAAAGGTTCACGTTCGCGATTCCCTCCCGTGCGAGAACGGCAGGCGCGGACTCTACAGCGCGCAGCCGGTATCCCCACAAAACCGAATCGCCGAGAACGACTGCCTGCCGCGGCTCGTCGCGCATACGATCGACGACCATTTGGAGATACGCGCTCGAGAAGTTGTCGCTAAGTCGCTCTGTCGTGGGAAATGCGACACGCACGAACGCATCCGTGACGCCGAGCGCGACTATGCAGACGAGCAACGGCACGAAGAACGCCCGAACCAGACTCGCCATCAGAAATCGGTGTAGATGAAACGCGACTCGCTCGACGGGCCGAAGACGATCATCGCCACGACGAACGCGAAGATGACGATCCCGAGCACGAGCGGACGCTCGAGCCGCCGGCCGAGAAGACGAAAGACCAGGTCGGTGATCAGGACGTCGGCGACGTCACGCGATCCGGGAACGACGTTGTGTTCGGCATCGATCACGAACGCTCGGCTTTCTCGACGCGTACCCGTCTCCCTCGTCGGGTCGTAAGGCGCTTCAATTTGGGACGATGGTCGTGCCGTGACCGCCGAGCGCACGCGACAGCGCCCCACGCCCCCCGCCGCAGATCACCGCCGATGCGGCTCCCGCTGCTAACGCGTCGAGCGCGCTCTCCATCTTCGGTCGCATGCCGCCGTCGAA
>CAJCIN010000267.1 GCA_903970385.1 Rhodospirillales bacterium
TACCGGAACGTCGTTCCGTCGTCGAGGCGCGAGACGACGCCGCGCGTGCCGTGATTGCGCAAGACGTGATCGTAGATCCAATTGATCGTGAGATCGACGTCCATCATCGTGCTCGGCATGGCCGAACCGGTGGTGACGCTCGGGTCCATCATCTTCATATAGAGTCGACTCCCTCGGGCTGGGCGGCTCTCCTTCGCGCTCCCGGCCTAGTCGTCCGTCTCGTGCAAATGGAGGTGCGTCCCGTCCTCGGCGTCGTCGAGCACTTCGCGCGCCTCGGCGAGCACGGCGGCCGAGAGGTCGATCGCTTCGGCTTCCTCGATCGAGCCGTCTTCGGCGAGAAAATCCGTCTCCGCCCAGTCCTCCCAGGTTTCGAGCGGTTCGCCTTCGACCTCGAGCGGGAAGCGAACGCAGAAGCCCTGTTCCAGATGCAGGCCGGCGACCATCACGTTCGTGCCGCGGGGGAAGAACGTCCCGTCCTTCCACAGGGTGCCATACGTCGTTTGGTACTGTTGCCCGATTCGTAACGCGTCGATCGTGTCCGGCTCCGTAGTTTTCGTTCCGGCGGGAATTGGCCGTCGGGCGGCTTGAGTCTTTGCGCCTTCGCGCGTATCCTCGGAACGACGTGAACGAACGAGGAACCGCACCCGAGCGCTCGGCAACGAACTGGACCGTCACGAAATCCGACGTCGTGATCGAGACGCCGTTTGTGCGCCTGCGTCGCGATCAAATCGAACTTCCGAGCGGCCAGGTGGTCGCCGACTACTACGTTCGCGAATCGCGCGGCTTTGCCGTCGTGTTCGCGCTCACACCCGACGAGCGCGTGGTGCTCGTCCGGCAGTACAAGCACGGCATCAGCGCGCACGTGCTCGAACTTCCCGCAGGCGCGATCGATCCGGGCGAGCTCCCCGCGGATTGCGCGCGTCGCGAGCTCGCGGAAGAGACGGGCTATGTCGCCGATCCGCCCGAGCTCGAGCTCGCCGGGAGTTTCGTGTTCGACCCGACGGGATCGACGACGCGATACCACGTCTACGTCGGCCGCAACGCGCGGCCACTCGTGCCGACGGCGTTCGATGCGACCGAGGACATCGAGATCGAGCTCGCAACGATCGACGAGCTTCGCGCGATGGTCCGCGACGGGCGCATCGACGTCGGCACGCACGTCGCTTCAATCTACTACGTGCTCGACCGCCTCGCGCGTTTGTAGGCCGGCGCCGTCAGCCGGCGCGCAGATGACGCTTGCGAAATCGCGAGGGCGGACGCGCGGGCGATGTTAGCGGCGCGCGCAGCGTGTCGCGTAACGTCGCGAGCGACCCGAACGGATAGACGCGATCGAGCGACGCCGCGACGACGTGCGCGTCGGACCGGCGAACGGACCAGAGGCCGATCGCTTTGGAGAAATCGCTCGAAAGCAGATCGAGGCCCGGCGAATACGGCGTCAGCGCGGGAACGACGATCAGGGCTTCGCTCGCGACGAACGCGGGAGCGCTCGCGCCGCCACCGAGATGCAGGCTCGGATGGAGATGACCGATGATCGCGGGACGGCCGAGCGCCGCGGGACGATCGCCGTGGACGAGCAGCCAGCCGTCGCGCTCGCAGTCGTCGACCGTATCGCCGAGCACCGCAAACGCGCGCGAGCGTCCCTCGTGATTGCCGGCGACGAGCGTCAGATCGACGACGTCGCGCAACAGCGCGAGACCGTCACGGACGACGCGCATCGCGCCCTCGCTCATGTCCGACCCGTGGACGATGTCGCCGAGAAAGACGATCTCGCGAGCGCCGACGTTGCGCGCGACGATGCCGAGCGTCGCCACGATCTCGGCCGTGCTCCAGAGCGGCAACGCTCCGCCCATCACGTCCTCGTACGCGAGGTGCGCGTCGGCGGCGATCAAGGTACGCGATGCGGGCAGCCACGCGAGACCGGGCGCGAGCGCCTGCACCCCGCGCGCGAGATCGCACGAAGCACAGGCGCGCGAGGGAAGCTTCACGCGCGAAAGATGCGCGCGAAGCCGGACAAACCCTCCGTCGTCAACCGAGTGCGTTCGAGATGATCGCGATCGCGCGCGCGCACGCCGCGCGATCGCGCGGACCAAGACCGGCGAGGATGCCAGCGAGTCGCCCGATGCGCCGGCGGCGACCTTCGGCGAGCAGCTCGGCGCCGCGCGGCGTCGGGTCGAGATAGACGTACCTACGGTCGTCCGGATCGATAGTGCGTTTCACGTAGCGTGCCTTGACGAGGGCGGCCGCGATCCGCGTCATCGTCGGCAACGACACGCGCTCGGCGCGTGCGAGCGCACCGAGCGTCGACCGGCCGCCGAAGACGAGGACCGACAAGGCCGACAGTCTGGCCGAGGTCAGGCCCGACGCGTCGTCCTCCTGACGGACTCGTCGCAAGAGCCGGATCGCAATCGCGTGCAAGTCGGCTGCGATTTCGTGGGGCTCCGGGCTTGACGCTTTCAACGACGTCGCCGATGCTCTTAGCATTGCTAACCTCCCCTCGATCGGAGAACTCTCGTGGCGGATGCCCCAGTCCTGCGCGTTCACGCCATCATGCTCGGCGCGCGCGATCTCGATGCATCGGTTCGATTCTATACTGGCACACTCGGACTCGAACTCAAGGGCCGATTCGGCGACTTCGCGATGATCGATGCCGGCGGCACGACGCTGATGCTGAGCACACAACTCGCACGCGCGCGGCCGGCGACGGAACCCGGCGCCGTCGAGGTGGTGCTCGAGATCGACGGCGTCCGCGCCGCATACGACGCATTCCGCGAGCGAGGCGTGACGTTCCTGAACGAGCCGCACACGATCGACGGCACGAACGACGTCGCGAACTTCGAGGATCCAGATCGCCACCTGTTCTCGTTGTACGGGAAGCCGTAGCGCACGCCACGTACCTTCCGAACCGAAGAACGCGGCGAGCGGCGGAACGGCGGAAACGAACGTAGCGGCGTACAAGCACGCCGTATGATCACGAACGAGTTCGAAACGCTGCTCTATGCCGTCGACGACGGGATCGCGACGATCACGCTCAACCGCCCGGACAAGCTCAACGCCTTCACGAGCCGGATGATGCTCGATCTGATCGCCGCATTCGATGCGACGGACGCCGACGACGCCGTGCGTGCGGTGATCGTTACCGGCGCGGGCCGCGCGTTTTGCGCGGGCGCCGATCTCGGAAGCGGCGGCAACACGTTCGACTATAAGGATCGCGGCGACGCGTCGCGCGACGAGGCGAAGGTCGGCGACGTGTATCGCGACGGCGGCGGCCGTGTGACGCTCCGCATCTTCGAGAGCCTCAAGCCCGTCATCGCGGCGATCAACGGCCCCGCCGTCGGCATCGGCGCGACGATGCTGCTCGCGATGGACATGCGGCTCGCTGCGAACGACGCGCGCATCGGCTTCGTGTTCGCACGCCGCGGCATCACGCCGGAGGCCGCGTCGTCGTGGTTTCTGCCGCGGCTCGTCGGCATCTCGACGGCGCTCGAATGGTGCTACTCGGGACGCATCTTTCCGGCGACGGAAGCGCGCGAGCGCGGCCTCGTGCGCTCGTTGCACGAGCC
>CAJCIN010000268.1 GCA_903970385.1 Rhodospirillales bacterium
AGCAAGGCGGCTTCGGCGAGAATCATCGCCATCGGGTTCGCGACGTTCTTGCCGAAGAGCCGCGGCGCCGTGCCGTGCGGCGCCTCCGCCATCACGCACGCGGGCTTGAGTTTGTCGTCGAACGAGAGCAGCACGCTCTCCGCGCCCGCGATCGAACCGAAGAGCTGCATCACGAGGTCCGAGAGACAGTCGCCGTCGCGGTTCAGCGACGGAATGACCATCGGATCGCCGGCGCTCGAGATCAGCAGCGCGTAGGTCGCGTCGATCAGTTGCGGTTCGTACGTCACCTCGGGATAGCGCGCCGCGGCCTCGTCCATTTCTTCCTTGAGCATGCCTTCGTACACCGGGCTCACGGTATACTTCGGGCCGCCGAACACTTTCGAGCGCGTCTTGCGCGCGTGCGAGAACGCGTACTCCGCGACCACGCGGCACACGCTGCGTTCGATGCGCTCCGTACGGAACGCGACCTCTTCGTCGCCGATGCGCTCGCGCCACTCGGTCGCGCCGTACGCGTCGCCGACGGCCATGCGGACGATCGAGATCGGCGAGTGGATGCCGCCGATCGGACGGATGCCGGGAAGCCGCCGGCCCGTGCGTACGATGACCTTGCCGTCGATCGCGCGCCGCAGGATCGCGTTCGGCGACCCGACGTCGCCGCGCGTTTCCGGCGTGATGGTCGCCGCCTTGAGGCCGAGGCCGGTGCGTTTCATCGCAGCCGCGGCTTCGTGCACGATCTGATTTTTCGTGTCGCGGCGTTTGCCGAGCGAGAGGTCGAACGTTTCGAACGCGAGATCCATGCCGATCACGTCGGGATCGAGTACGCGTAGGGCATCCACGAGTAGTTCTTGACCGGTCTCGTCGCCCTCGAGAACGACGATCGTTGGAGTAGGCATCGCCGCTTTGTGTCCGCGCTGCGCCGATGCGAGGCCTGCGTACGGTTGTCGAACGCTCGCCGGAACAGGTCTGGGTCCCGAGCGCGAGAACGTTCCCGGCAATGGCACGCGTCCGACGCAAGTCTTCTGCGACGATGCGCATGCGGCTGAATCTCGAGATCGCGGGGATCGCGGCATTCGGTCTCGCGATGTTGCTCGGAATCGCTCTCGTCGCCCCGGCCCGTTCGGGGGCCGTCGGCGCCGCCATGGGTCACGGCCTCGTCGCGGCGTTCGGCGGGGCGGCGTGGCTCTTTCCCGTGCTCGTCGCACTTATCGGCGGCATCGTCTTCCTCGAGATCAACGTGCCGCAGATGATCGCGACGCTCGGGTTCGCGGCGCTCTGCTATTTCTTCATCGCCGATGCCGCCTACGGCTCGGCGGGCGGCGCGTTCGGCGGATTGCTCGCGCGCGGTTTGCGCGCCCTCGTCGGGCCGACGGGGGCCGTGCTCGTGCTCGTCGTCGCCGCGCTCGCGGTGACGGTGTGGATCACGAACGTATCGGTCAAACGCGTGATCGGCGTGGTCATCGTGGCGCTCGCTCGCGTGCGCGCGTTCTTCATCAGCCGCACGCCGAAATTGCCGCGTGAGGCGGAGCCCGCCACCGCAGCGATCGCGGCGGCGCCGCGTCCCGCGTCGCTGCGCGAGGCGTTCCATCTGCCGATCGAGATGCCGCGACCGAAGCGCGCCGCCGCTCGAACGGGCGCCGCGCTCGCGACGATCGCGCCCGTCGACGCGCGTACGTTCATCGCCGGTTCGGCCGTCGCCGAACCGCCGGTCGAGACGGACGAAATCGACGCCGACGAAGATGAAGAAGAAGAATACGAGGACGACGATCTCGAGGACGTCGAGGACTCGGACGACGACGAGCTCGAGGACGACGACGACGAAGAAGATGATGACGACGTCTACGACGAGGACGAAGAAGAAGACGACGGCGAGGAAGACGACGACGAAGAAGCACTCGAGGACGAGCACGAGGACGAAGTAGTCGCGGTTCCGGCCGCGGTGGTCGGCGTCTACGAGCCGCCGGCCGACGCCGGCGATCCGGAGCGGCGCACGTATCGTCTGCCGGATCTCTCGCTCTTCGATCCGCCGCAGGCGCAGATCGTCGACGAATCGCACCGGTCGCATCTGCTCGAGGACACGCTCGCGTCGTTCGGCGTCGGCGCGAAGGTCACGCACATCGAACGCGGCCCGTCGATCACGCGCTACGAGCTCAAGCCCGAGCGCGGCGTGAAGATCTCGCGCATCTCCGCGCTCGCCGACGACATCGCGCTCGCGCTCGCCGCGACGTCGGTGCGCATCGAGGCGCCGATCCCCGGCAAATCCGCGGTCGGCATCGAGGTTCCGAACGCGCAGACGTCGATCGTCGCGATCTCGGAGATCCTCCAGGCGATTCCGCAACGCGGCACCGTCCCGCCGCTGCACATGGCGCTCGGCAAAGACATCACGGGCCGTCCCGTCTTCGGCGATCTCGGCAAGATGCCGCATCTCCTCGTCGCGGGCGCGACGGGAAGCGGCAAAAGCGTCTGCCTCAACGGCATCATCGCGTCGCTGCTCGTCTCCGCGACGCCCGATCAAGTGCAGATGCTCTTCATCGATCCGAAGCGCGTCGAGCTCACGGTCTACAACGGCATCCCGCACCTCATCAAGGACGTGATCACCGACGCGCGCCTCGCCGCGGGGGCGCTGTACGAGATGACGCGCGAGATGGACGGCCGCTACGAGCGCTTCGCCAAAGCCGGCGTGCGCAAGATCGAAGAATACAACGCGAAATACCCGGACGAGAAACTACCGTTCATCGTGATCGTCATCGACGAGCTCGCGGATCTGATGCTGATCGCGCCGGCCAAGGTCGAAACGACGATCTGCCGGCTCGCGCAACTCGCGCGCGCGACCGGCATCCATCTCGTCGTCGCGACGCAGCGGCCGTCCGTCGACGTGATCACGGGCCTCGTCAAGGCGAACATCCCGTCGCGCATCGCGTTCGCCGTCAGCTCGCAGATCGATTCGCGCACGATCCTCGACATGGGCGGCGCGGAGCGGCTGCTCGGTCGCGGCGACATGCTGTATCTGCCGATCGACGCGCCGAAACCGATCCGCGCGCAAGGCGCGCTGATCACCGGGCTCGAGGTCACGCGGCTCGTCGAGTTCTGGGCGAACCAGGCCCGCCCCGACAACCTGCTCGACGTGGAGATCGCGCCGATCGAGGACGACGACAAGAAACGCGACGTCGACCCGCTCTGCTACGATGCCGCGAAGTTCATCATCGAATCCGACTACGCGTCGACGGCGCAACTGCAATCGCGCTTCTCGATCGGCCACCCGCGCGCCGTGCGCGTGATGAAGCACCTCGAGGAGTTCGGCATCGTCGGCCAGCACGAGGGCACGAAGCCGCGCCGCATCAACGTCGGCCTCGCGGAGCTCGAGACGATCGCGGACCGCCTCGGCCGGTCCGATCAGACGGACCTGTTCCAATGAACCGTCAAGCTCCGTAGCGAATCTTTGTCAGCAATGACCGGTCTGCTCCTATGACCGCGCGTGATGCCGCCGTGTACAGCCTCGTGGTGCTCGCTCTCAGTGCGTTCGCCGTGTTTTTCGCGCTCGGCGGCATCGTCGCGCACCGGCCGCCGACCGACATCGAGTACGTGGTCCACAATGCGCTCTACGGCAAGTCCGTGGCCGTCGCCGTGAAGCTGACGACGGTCGGGCGTTTCCCGGCGTACCTCGCGGCGTCGCTGCTCTCGATCGTCATCGCCTTCGGCTGGCGACGCTGGTTGCGCGATGCCGTCTTCGCGATCGCCTCGCTGCTCGTCGCGTGGCAGGCGAGCGATTTCTTCAAGGCCTACTTCGCCCGCATCCGGCCACCCGGGCAGCTCGTTTTCTCGGAGTCGTCCTACAGCTATCCGAGCGGGCACGCCACGCTCGCGATCGCGTTCTACGGCGCGTGGGCGTTCTTCATCTGGCGGAGCCCGCTGCCGAGCCTGGTCCGATTCTTCCTCGTCACCGGTCTCGTCGTCCTCATCGTCGGCATCGGTTGGTCGCGGCTCGCCCTCGGCGCGCACTATCTCAACGACGTCCTGGGCGGCTATCTCCTCGGCTTCTCGTTCGCGGCGCTCGCCGTCGTCGCGTCGCGTCTCAGGTCCGCGGCGAACCTGTAGCGAATGCGACCTACGTCGCAGCAACGCGGTGGAGCGAAGTCGTCGGTAACCCTCGGCCGCGGCTGCTAGTCTAAGAGGTGACCCACCTCAGAGGTAACGAGAACCGTGTCATTCATCAGCGACCCCGCCCTGCACCCGATCGAGCACAAAGTCGAGGAGGGCATCCCGCTCTCCAAAGAAGACGGCGTCGCCCTCTTCTCGACGCAAGACATCCATACGCTCGGTCGCCTCGCGAAGGCCGCGAAGGAGCGTAAGAGCGGGAAGAAAGTCTTCTACGTTCTCAACCGCTACATCAATTCGACGAACGTCTGCTACGCGAATTGCCGGTTCTGCTCGTTCGCGGTCGACGAGATCAAGGAGCGCGATCGCGTGGTCCGCATGCCGTCCGATGAGGTCTTCGCGAAAGCGGTCGAGACGGGCAACAACTTCAATCAGATCCACATCGTCGGCGGTCACGATCCGAAGCAGCTCTCGCTCGACTATTGGCTGCCGTTGATGCGCCGTTTCAAGGAAGCGTTGCCGCACGCGCAACTCTCGCTGTTCACGGCCGCCGAACTCGATTACATGGCGCGCCGCCATCGCATGTCGTACGACGACTTGCTCGCGACGCTGCGCGAGGCCGGACTCGACAACATCAACGGCGGCGGCGCGGAAGTGTTCAGCGCGCGTTTCCGCAAGGAAGTGTGCCCGAACAAGGTCGACGCGGCGCACTGGCTTGAAGTGCATGAGGTAGCCCACCGGCACGGGGTGGCGTCCAACGCGACGATGCTGTACGGAACGATCGAGACGCTCGAAGAGCGGGTCGAGCACTTGATTCTGCTGCGCGAGTCGCAGCAGCGTTCGCCCGGCTTCAATGCCTTCATCCCGCTCGCGTTTCATCCCGACGGCAACGAGCTCAGCCACTTCGGCTGGACGAGCGGACTCGACGACATCCGGATGTTCGCGGTTTCGCGGCTCATGCTCAACAACTTC
>CAJCIN010000269.1 GCA_903970385.1 Rhodospirillales bacterium
TGAAGGCTGAATGCAGTGGTCAGTAAAATTACCTTCCTTCGTTTTTGTTCATCACAACTCGTACCGTTTGTCTTTCTACGTTTTGAAGTCCATCTAGCAGTCGCGACTTGCCGATGCCGGCAGGTCCGGATACGAGCACGAACCCGCCTCGACTGCGCACGACGTCGCGGCGTCGTTCCGAAAGGACGTCGAGCTCAGCGGTCCGGCCGATGAAACGAGTGCCACCAATCGCATGACCGGCCATCCGGAGCGCGCTTTTGTCACGCAATCCGCCGAACCTTCGCGATTCGGGGTTTTCCCTGATACCGCGGACTGCTCGATCGACCCGATAATCGGACTGTTGAATCGGCGGGCGCACATTGGCGAGCGGGCGTTTTCGGATGGCCCGTTTTCGTGTATGCGGGCCGGATCGGGGGAGAATCGGATGACTCGTCTGGCGCGATGCTTCGTACTGCTCGCCATCGCGAGTGTGAGCGCACTTCAGTCGTGCGGCGGCCAAACCGTCGTGTTGACGCCGATCGGGAACGCTACGACGGTACCGACCGCCGGAACGACGCGCGTGTCGGGCAAGATCGTCGTGCCGCCCGGGTTCACCCTTGCGCCGGGCTCCCTCACCGTCTCGAACAGCCTCGGCAGCACGACGCCGGCGGCCGACGGGACGTTCAGCATAACGCAGTTTGCGGGCGGCCCGCAGTTTGCTGCGGTGACGGACAACGCGGGCTCGGTCGTTCTCGCCGGCTTCATCGCCTCGGGTAGCGCGACGCTCGATACCACCACGACGGCCGAAGCGCTGCTCTATTTCGACGCGGGCTTTTATCTGCTGCCGAGCCCGTATCGCGTAGAATCGATCGCGGCACTCGCGACCACGTCCGGCTTTGCGACCGTGCAGAATGCGATATCGACGGCGCTCGTGGCCAATCCGGACGCCTTCGGAAGTAAGACGACCGGGGCCGCCTCCGTCAGTTCCGCGATCGACGGGTTCGTGTTCGCGCTCTACGCGCCGGCTTCGACGTCGAACTCGGCGCGGTACGTTCGGGCGATGCTCCGGCCGGCCGACGTCGCGGTCTCGCCGAGCGAGGCGAGCGGCATCGACGTGATCAACGACTTTCCCGACGGCGTGCACTTCGTCAATCACTACCGTCGTCTGGCCGAAGCGTTCATCGACGAAGACTCGACGGTTGGCGCCTCGGGCACGCGCCAGCCGATGAGCGTGATCGACGTGGTAAAACCACAACTCATCCCGGCCGTTTCGGGCTTGGCGGGCGTCACGTCGACGCTTGTATCGACGATTCAAAACCTGTACACGGGCGCAACGGCCTACACGCCGGTGACGACCGGTTCGATACCTCTCGCGCTCGCGTCGTCGTCCATATCGACGCGCTACAACGTCACGATCGTCGGTGCCGGTAACAATCCACCGGCCGGTTTTCCGAGCGGTGCGTCGCTGACGTCGGAACAAGTGGACGCACAGCATCAGCTCGTGGGCCAGCAGGTCGTTCAGGACTACATCGTTCCGTTCATCTGCTCGTTTCTGATCCCGCTGGCCGCGTCGGAGATCGACGGCTACCTGGGTTCCACGTACGGAAACGCCGCTCTCGGCGATTTCGTGAGCACGCTGCTCAAGGACGCGCCGACGCTCTACACGCAGGCGAGTTCGGGCGACGTCGCCGACGCGTTCGAGACGGCACTGTTCGCGATCTACAATTCGAGTACGCTGCAATCGAAGATCATCAGCGACATCCTCGTCGCGCTGACCACGACCGCGGGCATCACGGCCGCGGAGGCGGAGAAAACGCTCCTCAACGCCGACCGGCTCAGCAAATTTCTCAACGTCGGCGGATACGCGCTCGTCGGCGCCGATCTCGTCGTCGTCACGAAGAACATCACGGCATCCGATCAAGCCGACCGCGTGACCGTCGACGTCGTCGACGCGAAAGTCACGTTGAATCCGCCGAGCGTGGATCTCAAGAGCGGCGGCACGCAGATCTTCACGGCGACCGTCCTGTCCGCGACGGGCGAAGCGGACGGTCCGCTGATCACCTACCTGTGGCAGAACACGGGGAATTACGGCAGCATCGTCAGCCTCGATCCGTCGGCGCAGACCGGCACGAGCTTCACGAGCTCTTCGAACAAAGTCAACTACGTTCGTACGTCCTCGAGTTCAAACGACGACACGATCACCGTCACCGCGTTCTTGGCGACCGGCGACGGCATGAGCGGCCGCACCCAAATCGGAAAACCGCAGAACGCGACGGTCGGAGCATCGCCGTCGCCGTCTCCCTCTCCGTCACCGTCACCGTCACCGTCATCCTCGCCCTCCGCGAAGCCAACGGCATCGCCGAGCGCCTCGCCGACGCCGACGCCGATTGCGGGTCACCTCTACGTCGACGACTTGGCGACGAATCGAACGCTGCTGTTTCCGCTGCCGCTCAGAACCTACACCGCTCCGAGCTCGATGCTCCCGCAGCTCGGAAACGGATTCGGGGCGGATTCTCAAAGTATCGATGCCGCGGGCGATGTGCTGCACTCGGATGCGAGCGGAGTCTACTACTTGCCCCACGGCTCCTCGACGCCGATCACGCTCAGCTTACCGGCTCTGAACAACAATACGCTCGGAGCGAACGGCTATCTCTACAGCGGCGCGAGCAACAGCATCGCGAATATCAACGTGTACTCCATCGGAGCCGGCGGCGCGCTCACCTTGCTCGGGACCGACGTCTCTCCGCCCGGTGGCGGCTTCGCGGCATACCAAGGCCTCGGCGATGCGGTAGGCGATTTCTACTATCCCGGCTACGCGACGACGGCGAGCGGCATCACGGGCGGCATCGCGGTCTACAATAATCGTTTCTCGTATGTCGGGATACTGAACGGGATCGCGGCGAGCGGAACCACCACACGATTCCAGGTCTTGAACGGGACCGATGCCGCAAACAATATCTACGTCTGTGCCACGAATCAGACGCCGACGACGATCCACACGTATCTCTGGCGCTATCCCGCGCTCTCGACCGGGGGCGTTACCCCGTCGGCGCAATTGCAGCTCGCGGATTGCGTTGCCACCGTCGGGACAGACGGATCGATCTACTACTTCACGGGCACCAGCATCAGCAAATTCAACATGGCGAGCGGTACGACCGCACTAGCGACCGGTACGCTTCCGTCGAACGTCGTTCCCGAGGCGTTCTACTACGGGCCGTGAGCGCCGGCCGTCGCCTCGCTCCTCAGAGCCGGTCGAGCGTCTTCTCGTGAACGCCGAACCGGCTGCGTAAGAAATGCAAGATGCCGTCGCTCGCAAAGCGGACGCGCGACGTACCGATGAGGCCATAGGCTTCGCGGCTGTGATGGTAGATCGACAGCAGCACAGCTCCGGAGCCGTCGACGAAACTCAGTTCCCAGCGAACCTCGAAGGGCTCCGTCGTCGGCTGCGGCTCCGAGCTTTCCACGAGATGCAGCGCTTCGTCGATCGCCGCGGCATCGTGCGTCTCGTGATGAAAGGCGCTCGGCGAGGTCGACAAGGTTGCCGGCGAAATCGCCGTTTGCGTTTGCGTGAGATCGTCGATGTGCGTGACGCGCAGCGCGACGATGCGATGCCGATCGTCGCGAAGCGAGCCGAGCGCTGCGGCAACGGTCATGTGGAGCTCCCTTGCCGAACCGGCAGAACGGACGATGAGAAATGACGCGAACGTGCCGGCGCCAAAAGCGAAACGCGTCACCGGTGCTGGCCTAACGCGGGCTCGTGCGCCGGGCCGAGCCGACCTTGCGCGGTGACGTCGACATTGACGCCTTCGGGCGGTGTCACACCATGCAGATCCTTCGCGACGTCGTACATCATGTATTCGCCTCGACCGATGTGTTGCGCGACTTCGCCATGGCCGACGTCGACGAACACGCCGTTGTGCGCGCGCCGATCGTACGCGACGACGGCGTGGATGTCGTTGCCGACCGCCGGAACGATCGTCCCCTGCGCTTTCAACTCCGCGATTCGCTCCGCGACCCGGTGGTGACCCTCGGACTCGATGTTCGCCGGTCCTCGCGCCGTATAGGGTTGCCCGTGATGGTCGTCGCGCCGGCCTTCGCCGAGCGCCGCCCCGACGCGATGCTCGAGACCCGTGATGTTGCGGCGCTCTTCGGGCGTCGTCCACGTTCGTGCGTCGGCGCTACCGACGGGATACGGCTGCGCATCGCGACCGAACGCTGCCGGGTCCGAGAGCCACCGATTCGCATGGCCTTCTTCGTGCAGCAATCCCATCGCCGGCGTCAATTGCGATCCGTCCGTGTTCAAGAGCGCGCCTTGCGGTGCCCACGAGATCGCCGGACGGCCGTCCCGCGCACCGAATTCGTCGTTGCCGACACGCGTGGGGCGTACGTCGACCTCCGTGCGGCCGTGGACGAGACCGTAGAGTTGATCGACCGCTTCCGGGCTCTTCGCGAGGTACTGCTGAGCCTTCTTGAAATCGTCGAAGATCGACGCTTCGACGTGCAGCTTCCCGAGTTGCACGAAACCATCGACCGGCGGACCCGTCGGTGTGAGTAAGCTCGCCGCGGTGGTGCCCGCGGGAGCACGAGCGATCGGTTCCGAGCCGGGGACGGCATTCGATTCGGCCACGTCCCGGGCTTTAGACGCCGGCGGCGTCGGATCATGGCAGCGCGCGCAACGCGGCTTCGTCGTCTCGAGCGAGTGCCGTTTCCGCGTAGACGAGGTCTTTCAGATTTGCGGATACGGCGACGGCCGTAAAATCAAAGTTGGGATGGTCCTCGGTCGGCGCCGTGAGAAACCGCTCGTAGAGCGTCGTGCTCAAGTCCCGAACGTGCGCGAGATCGGTGTACCGCGTCTGAAGTACGGCGCGTACGCCGTACGGCACGTCCTGCAGCACGCTCGAGCCTCGCGCGAGGTCCCACGCCGTCGTGCTTCCGTCGAACGGATGAAAGCCCGTCGGGGCGGCGTCGCCGAACGTGCGGGTGAATGCGTCGAACGTCAGCCGTTCTCCGCGCGTCCGACCGATCGCCAGCGCGAACGCCGTGTCCACGCGGTGGTGCAGCGACCGCAGTCTCTCCAGTTCCCTGTCGTCGTGCGCGATTTCTTGACGGATCTGGGCGAGACTTTCGCGCGTACGCACGCCGGCCTGGTGGTTTGCGACGACCTGTCCGGCGGTCGTCGCAAGAACGATCGCAATCACGATCGACACGATCTCGAGCGCGAGATCGGATGGCTCGATGCGTAACGAAGGCCGTCGCGGGCGCCGTTCCTCAGCCATGCGACGCGCGTTCCGTGGGTCGGCGGAACACCCTTTCGGGGAGAAACTGGCGACGTTGAAGGGGCTCGAACCCTCGACC
>CAJCIN010000270.1 GCA_903970385.1 Rhodospirillales bacterium
ATGCTCGCGCTCTCGACCCACCGGCTCGTCGGCTTGCGCGACTACTCGCGCACGGACGTGATCGTCACGGCGACCGGCCGCCCGTACATCCTCGAGATCAACGCCCTCCCGGGCCTGACGCCGACGAGTCTCTTCCCGGAAGTCTGCGCCGCGGCCGGCATACCCTACGACTCTCTCATCGACCGTCTCATCAAAGCGGCCCTGGAACGAGGCCGCACGGTCCTCGCGTGAATCGGGCGTTACGTGCGATCGCAGCTTCGGTCTTCGTCGCGTCGGCGGCGTTCGGAACGGCGCCGGCCGTCGCGATGCCCGTAGACGCCGACGAGACACGCGCCGCCATCGAGGCACGCGTGGCCGCCATGCCCGGCGCCGCGATCGTCGCCGCGAAGATCGACCACGGGAAGCTCACGACGTACCTCGCCGGATCGAGCGGTACCGATCGCCCGCTCGACGACCACACGCTCTTCGAGATCGGCTCGGTGACGAAGACGTTCACGGCGACCGCGCTCGCATCGATGGTACGCGACGGCACCGTGCGACTCTCGGATCCCGTCGCGCGCTATCTGCCGTCGGACGTTCGCATGCCGTCACGCGGCGGCAAGGAGATCACGCTCGAGAACCTCGCGACGCAACACTCGGGCTTGCCGCGGATACCGGCGAATCTCGACGCGACCGCGGCGGATCCGTACGCGAACTATACGCCCGCGGATCTGTATGCGTTTTTGCAATCGTACGCGTTGCCGCGCGATCCGGGGTCGGAGTACGAATACTCGAATCTCGGTTTCGGGTTGCTGGGCTTCGCGCTCGTTCGTGCCGATCGTAAAACGTCGTACGGCGATCTGATCGCTAGCCGCGTGTTCCGACGCCTCGGGATGACGTCGAGCGCGACGACGCTCGACGCCGCCGATCGCAAGCGGGTCGCGCTCGGGCACACCGAAGACGGCGACCCCGCGCCGCCTTGGACGTTCGCCGACACGGTCGCGGGCCTCGGAGCGATCAACTCCGACCTCGCCGACATGATCCGCTATCTGAAATGCAACATGGGCGACGGACCGGAAGCGGCGACCTGTCTCTTCGCACAGGAACCACGCAGCACGTTTCCCGGCTACCGGATCGGCCTCGCGTGGCAAACCAGCCTCGGGAGCGGCGTGATCGACCACGACGGCGCTACGGTCGGATACCAAGCCATCGTGATGATGAACGCCGATCGTTCGAAAGGCGCCGTCGTGCTCGGCAGCGGTCCCGCCGTCACGGACATCGCGGCCCACATGCTCGATCCGGCCTCATCGATTACGCCACCGGCGCCGACGCGAACGTTGCCCGCGAACGTGCTCGATCGCTATGCCGGCACGTATCGAAACGAGGTCGACGGTCTCACGTATCGGATCGCGGTCAGCGGCGGCCGGCTCGAGGCTCGGATCGTGGGACAGCCGGCGGCGGCGATCTATCCGTTGCTCTTGCCCGATCATTTTTACTATCGGGTCGTGCCGGCGTCGATCGCTTTCTTTCGAAAGAACAATCGCGTTGTCGGCCTCGTCCTCTCGCAAGGCGGAGGCACCTTCACCTACTATCGCCTCGGCGCAGACGGCAAGCCGCTTGCGTCGACGCTCGTGCCGTCCTATCCGACGCCGTTCGCGGTGGATGCGCCGACCCTCACGTCCTATGCCGGATCCTATGCCGTCGACGGCACCCCCACGTTCGTCGTCGAAATCGATGACGGCCGCCTCTACGCGCAACTCGCCGGTCAGAACGCGTTCGAGATCTACGCCTACGCGAAGGACGAGTTCTACTACAAAGTCGTCGACGCGCAGATCACGTTCACGCGCGCGCCGGACGGCGCCGTCTCCGGCCTCGTCCTCCATCAAAACGGCCGAGACCTCATCGCCGTCAAGCACCAAGCCGCACCACAACCGTCTCCGGCTCCACCATCCTCCGCCCCCTCCCCCTAGATCGAAGCAGCCCATCCGATCGTAACGACCGCATAAGACGGCAGCGTTCGTCGACGAACCCGCGAGAGCGGACTCGGGGGTGAACGGGGGGCGGTCCCGCGAAACCAGTGCCCCTCATGCAATCCTTGGTCGTCGATCCGGGGCTCGAAGGCGTCGTCGTCGGGGCAACCGATCTCAGCAACGTCGAGGGGCTCGAGGGACGGCTCACGTATCGCGGCTACGACATCCACGACGTGGCGCCGAACGCGAGCTTCGAAGAGGTCTGTTACCTCTTGCTGTTCGGCGAGCTGCCGAATCGCCACCAGCTCGCGGACCTCGGCGTGCGGCTCGCCGCGAATCGCGCGTTGCCGCCGCAGGTCCTCGCCTTCATGCAGGCCACGCCGAAGGACGCGTGGCCGATGGACGTGCTGCGGACGGCGATCTCGTCGCTCGCGCTCTTCACGCCGCACCTCGAGGACGGCGCGCACGCGTCGAACCCGCGGTCCGCGATCCACCTGATCGCGAAGACGCCGACGATCGTCGCCGCCTGGGATCGCATCCGGCGCGGGCTCGCGCCGATCGCGCCGCTGCCGAACCTCTCGACGGCCGCGAACTTCCTCTACATGCGCACGGGCCGGCCGCCGATCGCCGAGGCGGAGAAGGCGCTCGACACCTACCTCGTGCTGCTCGCCGATCATTCGTACAACGCGTCGACGTTCGCCGCGCGCGTCACGGCGTCGACGCGCGCGGACATCTACGCCGCCGCGACGTCCGCGGTCGCGACGCTCGAGGGCGACCTCCACGGCGGCGCGCCCGGCAAGGTCATGAAGATGTTGCTCGAGATCGATCGGCCCGAGCGCGCGGAGGCGTACGTGCGCGCGCTCGTCGCGAGCGGCGAGCGCGTGATGGGCATGGGCCACCGCGAATACAAAGTTCGCGACCCGCGCGCGATGCATCTCGAGGCGATGGCGAAGACGGTCGGCGAGGCGTCCGATCCGCGCTGGTACGACATCGCGCGGGCGCTCGAAGACGCCGCGGATCGCGTGCTCCGTGAAGCGAAGCCGGGCCGCCGCATCTACGCGAACGTCGAATTCTACACCGCGCCGACGCTGTACGGGCTCGGCATCCCGGCGGACGAGTTCACGTGCATGTTCGCGTGCGGACGGATGGCGGGCTGGACCGCGCACATCCTCGAGCAACTCGCGAACAACCGGTTGATCCGGCCGCAAGCGTCGTACAGCGGGCCCGTGGCCGTACCGTGGATTCCCGTCGAGCGTCGCGGCTCGGCGCCGACGCCGGTCGAGGCGCACGCGTGATCGTCGAACCGCGCCGCGCGACGATCTCGCGTCAGACGAAGGAAACGAAGATCGAACTGCGGCTCGATCTCGACGGCGGACCGGTCGACGTGTCGACGGACGTGCGTTTCCTGGACCACATGCTCGAAGCGTTCGCGAAGCACTCCGGCTGCGGCTTGACGATCGCCGCGACGGGCGACGGCATGGACAACCATCACCTGATCGAGGACGTCGGCATCGCGCTCGGCAGCGCGATCCACGACGCGCTCGGCGAGAAGCGCGGCATCGCGCGCTTCGGTTCGATGGCGGTCCCGCTCGACGATGCGCTCGTCCTCGGCAGCGTCGATCTCTCGGGACGCTTCTGGTGCAATTTCGCCGTGACGTTCGGCGTCGAGAATCTCGGCAATCTCAAGACCGAATTGATCGGCCACTTCTTTCACAGCGTGAGCGAGAACGGGCGCTTCAACGTGCACCTCGTGCAACTCGCCGGGACGAACTCCCACCATCTCTGCGAGGCGTCGTTCAAAGCGTTCGCGCGTGCGTTCGCGCAAGCGAAGCAGCCGACGGGCGACGCCTCGGTTCCCTCGACGAAAGGTCTCTTGGCGTAGCGATATGGCCGACTACACGCTTCACGATCCCGACGGCCGTACGGTCGCGCGCTTTCCGGTTCTCGATGCGACCGTCGGTGCGAATTCGGTCGACGTCCGCGCGCTGCTCGACACCGCCGGCATCACCACGTACGATCCGGGTTTCTCGAGTACGTCGAGCTGCAACTCCGCGATCACGTTCGTCGACGGCGACAACGGCGTGCTGCTGTATCGCGGCTACTCGATCGACCAGCTCGTGGAACACAGCTCGTTCGTCGAGGTCGCGTACCTGTTGCTCTTCGGCGAGTTGCCGACGCCCGCGCAACTGCAGAGCTTCACGCACGACGTCACGTATCACTCGATGCTGCACGAACAGCTCTCGAGTTTCTATCGCGGCTTCCGGCGCGACGCGCATCCGATGGCGGTATTGCTCGGCGTCGTCGGCGCGTTGTCCGCATTCTATCCGGATTCGATCGACGTCTTCGACCCGCGCCAGCGGCTCGTCTCGATCGAGCGGCTGATCGCGAAGATGCCGACGATCACGGCGATGGCGTACAAGTACACGATCGGGCAGCCGTTCGTCTATCCGCGCAACGATCTCGATTATTGTTCGAACTTCTTGCACATGATGTTCTCCGTCCCGGCCGAGCCGTACGAACCGAGCAAGATTCTCTCGAAAGCGATGAACGCGCTGCTCATCGTGCAGGCCGATCACGAGCAGAACGCCTCGACGTCGACCGTCCGCACCGTCGGATCGAGCCGCGCGAATCCGTTCGCGTGCGTCGCCGCCGGCATCTCGTCGCTCTGGGGGCCGATCCACGGCGGCGCGAACGAAGCGGTCGTCAACATGTTGCAGGAGCTCGGATCGAAGGCGAACCTGCCCGATGCGATCCGGCGCGCGAAAGACAAGAACGATCCGTTCCGCCTTATGGGCTTCGGACATCGCGTCTACAAGAGTTACGACCCGCGCGCGAAAGTTATGCGCCGCATCTACGAGGAGCTGCTCGAGGAACTCGATCTCGGGAACGATCCGCTCTTCGAGCTCGCGAAGGAACTCGAGCGGCTCGCGCTCGAGGACGATTATTTCGTGCAGCGCAAACTCTATCCGAACGTCGATTTCTATTCCGGTCTGATCATGAAAGCAATCGGCATCCCGATCAACATGTTCACGGCGATCTTCGCGCTCTCGCGGACCGTCGGCTGGCTGTCGCACTGGAAAGAGATGATCGAGGATCCCGACCAGCGGATCACGCGACCGCGTCAGCTGTACGTCGGGCCGGCGCAGCGGCCGTACGCCGACATCGCGCATCGCAGCGTGAACGGGTCGCCCGCGAAGCTTCCGGCCGGCCCGGCGATGCCCGGAGAGAAGAGCATCGTCGGAGGGTGATCGCCGTCGTTGATTTCGGCGGCGGTAACCTCGGTTCTCTGATCTCGGCGCTCGAGCGGCGCGCGGCGAATTTCGTCGTCACGGCGGACCCGGACGTCGTGGTCGCGTCGGACGCCGCGATCTTGCCGGGCGACGGCGCGTTCGGCGCGACGATGGCCGCACTGCGGAACGGCGGTCTCGACGACGCGGTGCGCGCGACGATCGCCGCGGGCCGTCCGTTTCTCGGCATCTGCGTCGGCATGCAGATTCTGTACGAGCGCAGCGACGAACACTGCGACCACGCGGGCCTCGGCGTGTTCGCAGGATCGATCTCGCGCTTCACGCGCGCGCCGCGCGTGCCGCACATGGGGTGGAACGAACTCGAGATCGTGCGCGACCATCCGTTCGTGCACGGGCTCGCGAACGGCGCGTACGCGTACTTCTTACACAGCTACCGCGCGGACGTGGGGAGCGACACGCTCGCCGCGACGGTGCACGGCGAGCGATTCGCGGCGATCGTGGCGCGCGGCAACGTGATGGCCACGCAATTCCATCCGGAGAAGAGTCAGGCGACGGGCGCCGCGCTGCTCGACAACTTCATCGCGCTCGCGCGTCTCGGCGAAACGCAAACGGCGTGACGATCGTCCCCGCGATCGATCTCCGCGGCGGGCAGTGCGTGCGTCTCGTGCACGGCGACCCGGCGCGCGAGACGCGCTACGACGACGATCCGGTCGCACGCGCCCGTGCGTTCGTCGCCGGCGGCGCGCGCCGGCTGCACGTCGTGGATCTCGACGGCGCGTTCGGCACGGGCGAAAATCTCGACGCGCTCCGGCGCATCTGCGGCGCCGCGGGCGTTCCCGTGCAGACGGGCGGCGGCGTGCGCAGCCTGGCGGACGCACGCGAACGTTTCGATGCGGGCGCATCCTTCGTCGTGCTCGGCACGCTCCTCGCGGAGATGCCGCACGTGGCGCGCGCCATCGTCGACGTGTTCGGCGATCGCATCCTCGCCGGCGTCGACGCGCGCGGGAACGAGGTCTCGGTCGGCGGCTGGCAGCGCCCCGCACCGCTCGAGCGCGATGCGTTCGTGCGCGAACTGATCGGGTGGGGCATCTCGCGCATCGTGTACACGGAGATCGCGCGCGACGGCGCGGGCACGGGGTACGACGTGGACGCGCTCGCGCACGTCGCGTCGCTCGGCCCGATGCGCGTGACCGCGAGCGGCGGCGCGCGTACGACGGACGATCTCGTCGCGCTCGCGAGCGGTACGCCGCCGAGCGTCGATTCCGCGATCGTCGGCCGCGCGCTCTACGAGGGAACGCTCGACCTCGCGGAAGCGATCGACGCCGTCGAACGCGCGCGCCCGCCCTCGACGTAGTGCCGGCGCATCTCGGACGGTAGGCGCGCGAGGATCTCGTAGCCGATCGTCCCCGCCGCTTCGGCGAGGTCGTTCGCATCGATGCGCTCGTTTCCGTCGCGCCCGACGAGCGTCACGCGCGAACCCGTGCGCGCGTCCGGCACGTCCGTGAGATCGACGAAGCTCATGTTCATGCAGAGGCGGCCGACGAACGGAACGCGGCGTCCGCCGACGAGCGCCTCTCCGGCACCGGAGAGCGCGCGCGGCAGCCCTTCGGCGTAGCCGATCGGCAGCACGCCGATGCGCGACGGTCGCGTCGTTTCATACGTGCAACCGTAACCGACCGGGCGTCCCGCCTCGACGTCCCGCACGACGACGACGTCCGTGGTCCACGCGAGCGCGGGTTCGAGTTCGATCGCGTGCGCCGCGGCGTGTCGCGTCTCGCGCGACGGCCAGATGCCGTACGTCGCGATCCCGGCGCGAATCATGTCGAGTCGCGAATTCGGAAAGAGCATCGCCGCGGCGGACGCGGCGGCGTGCCGCACGACGCCGCGTTCGGCGAGCCGGCCCGCGAGCGGCGCGAGCGCGTCGGAGAAGCGTTCCAACTGGGCGAGCGTGTACGCCGACTCGAGTTCTTCCGCGGCGGCGAGGTGCGTGAACGCGCCTCCGACCGCGAACGCCTCGTCGTCGAGGTACGCGGCGATCGCGTCCGCGGCGTTCGCCGCGTCGAGTCCGAGGCGCGTGACGCCCGTATCGATTTTCACGTGCACGCGCACGGGCGTGCCGCTCCGCGTCGCGAGACGCCGGGCGTCGTGCAGAAACGCACCGCGATTCCAGAGCGCGATCGCGGCGCCGGCATCGTGCGCCGCCGCGAGCTCGTCGCGTTCGAGCGGCCCGAGGACGAGGATGGGCGTCGCGACGCCGGCGTCGCGCAGCGCGACCGCTTCGTCCGCGCGATAGACGCAGAACGCGGCGACGGAGTTTTCGAGCGCGCGGGCGACCGGGACGAGGCCGTGACCGTAGGCGTTCGCCTTGATGACGGCCGCGTACGCGGCCGGTCCGGCGAGTGCCGCGAGTCGCGTCACGTTCGTCCGGATCGCGCCGAGGTCGATCGTCAGCTCGCAGCGCACCGCTACCGCACGCGCGTTCGCGCCGCGACGATCGCGGCGACCGGGATGCCGAAGAACAGCGTGTGCGCGACGAACGAGTTGACGAGCGAGAACGTGCTCGGAAGCGTGTAGATGTTCGCCGCGACCTCGACCAGTTGCATCGCGAGCATCACGACGATGCCGAACACGATGCCGGACGTCAACGGCCGCGCGTTCAGCTGCGACGATCGCGCCGCGGCGTATGCGTAGCCCACGCCCCACGCCGTGCCGACGACGAGATGCAGCGCGAGGCCGATCCAGACGGCGTGCGGATCGGCGTACGCCGCCTTGCCGATCGCTCCGGACGCCACGAAGTCGTAGAACTGCGCGACGGTATACGTGTGCGTCACGGCGACGAGCGTCACGAGGAGGTAGGCGTCGACGATCACCGCTCCGGCGAAGCCCGCGAGAAGACCGGGTCCGAGCGTCGCGGGCGCAAAGCGTGTGCTGGAGAGCATTTGCGGGCGTTCGACGGGTTCGCTCGCACGGCCCGCGAACGTAACCTCCGTGACCCGCCGAGAGTCTCCGCGCTTCGAAGAGCCGCAAACCCCGGCGCTCCTGCGGCTCGTTCAGACGATCTTCATAGCGATTTTCGCGTACTTCACCGCGGCGTTTCTCTTCTTTTTCTTGCTGCAGCTCAGCCGCATGCCGAGCGGGCCGCACTGGGACAGCACCCTCCAGGAGCCGCTGCTCTTCGTCCTGCTGATCGTCACGGTCGGATTGTGTTTAGTCCCGTACTTTCAGCGCGACTGGGGGCCCGGGATCCGAACGTTCTCGATCATCGTCGCGGTCTTCCTGATCGCCTACGCGGTGTTCCGCGATTCAGGCGTGATCGATCTCGACTATCCGCTCCGCATGATCAACCGCAACGTGTTCAACCCGTTCCGCAAGGCGATCGGGCTCTGACGCCGGATCCGACCGTCGGCCACGCCGGACTCTCGATCGCGTTGTACGTGCTGGCATATGCGATCGGCATCGGCGCGTTCGCCGCGATGGCGCGTCGCAGGGGGCTCGCGACCGACGGCATCGCCTACCTCGCCGGTGCCGGATTGCTCGGCGGGGCGATCGGCGCGCAGGCGATGCAATCGATCGTCGGCGGCGTCCCGGGCAAGTCGCTACTCGGCGGCGTCGCGTGCGGCTATCTCGCGGTCGTTTACGCGAAGCGGCGGCTCGGCATCCGGCGGCCGACGGGCGATCTGTTCGCCGTCGCCTTGGCGGCGGGCGAAGCCGTCGGACGCGTCGGGTGCTTCTTCGCCGGGTGCTGCTTCGGCAAGGTCACGACGCTGCCGTGGGGCGTGTACGAACACGGCGCGCTGCGGCATCCGACGCAACTCTACTCGGCGGCCGCCGCCGCCCTCACGCTCCTCGTCTTGGTCGTTCTCGAACGGCGTCGAACGCTCGCCAAAAACGGGATCTTCTACGTGCAGGGCGCGCTGATGTGTGCTTTTCGTTTCGCCGTCGACTTCGCACGCGACGTTCCGGTGCTCGCCGGCGGACTGACGACGGCGCAATTCGCCGCGGCGCTGGGCTTCGCGTTCTTCGCGTGGCGCTTCGCGGTGCTCGTCCGCCGCGCCGCTGCGTCGCCGCTCGCCGTCCCGTCGCCGGTGCGCGCGTTCGCGGCGCGTCTCGTGTGACGAAGGCCGCTGACGGCCTGCCGCTGTTCGATTACACGCTGTTGAAGAGCGTGCGCGCGGTGTGCCCGCGCTGTTTCGCCGAGAACGCCGACTTCGACCCCGCGTTTCCGGACGACATCTGCGACGGCCACCTCGTCTCTCGTGACGGCGCCGTCTATCTGCGGCGGTTCTGCCGTCGCGGTCACGGTGAGGTGTGGTCGCTCTACGAAGAGCGTGCCGACCTCTGGAGCTATCTGCAGCAGTGGCGCGTTCCCACGCGTGCGATCCGTCCCGATACGGCGACGATCCATCCGGTACCGTCCGGCTACGAATTCGGGCTCGGCCCGGCGCATCTGCAACACTCGTGCATCTTGCTGCTCGACCTCACCACGCAATGCAATCTCTCGTGTCCCGCGTGCTTCACGTCGTCGAGTCCGTCGGCGTCTCATTATCTGCCGCTCGACGCCGCGTTGCACGCGGTCGAGACGGCGCTCGAACGGGAGGGCGGCCGCCTCGACGTCGTGATGCTCTCCGGCGGGGAGCCGACGATTCACCCGCAGATCGTGCCGCTGCTCGAGGCGCTCGCGGCGTTGCCGATCACGCGCGTTTTGCTGAACACGAACGGGATCCGGCTCGCGAACGACGATGCGTTTCTCGACGTGCTCCACGGCTATCGCGATCGCGTCGAAGTGTATCTCCAATACGATGGCCCGAGCGCGGAAACGAGCATGGCGCTGCGCGGGACGGATCTTCGCGCGACGAAGTCCCGCGCGATCGAACGCCTCTCGGCGGCGCACGTGTTCACCACGCTCGTCATGACGGTGACGCTCGGGAACGCGCACGAGGTCGGCGCGGTGCTCGACACGTGCTTCGCGACGCCGTTCGTCGGCGGGGCGATGTTCCAACCGATCTTCGCATCGGGGCGTGCGCCGACGGTGGATCCGATGCTGCGCGTGACGACGACGGGCGTGCTCTCGCGCATCGAAGCGCAGAGCGGGTACGGCGCGAAGGCGCACGACTTGATCGCGTTGCCGTGCAGCCACCCCGATTGCTGCGCGATCGGGTATTTCTTGCGCGGAAAGGACGGCGGCTTCGCGTCCCTCGCATCGATCGTCGGCGAAGCGTCGTTGCAGCGAAACCTGAGCGTGTTCGGGAACTCGATCGCGTTTTCGGACGGGCTCGGCGAGATACGGGCGGCGCTCACGAACGTCATGTCGGAATCGATGACGCTCTCGCGTCCGGAGCTGCTGGCGAATCTCCAGAAGATCTGCAGCGCGTGCGATCTCGGCGGCTTCGGCACCCTCCTCGCGCTCGCGTTCAAACCGAACTCGACGGCCCGATTCGTCGGCGAGCGCGTCAAGCGCGTGACCGTCAAGCACTTCATGGATGCGAACACGCTCATCACCGAACGTCTCGAACAGTGCTGCGTGCACGTCGCGGGCGCCGGTGACGATCCCGTGCGCATGCCGTTTTGCGCCGCGCGGCTCTTTCCCAAGGTGCGCGCGCGCGCTCTCGAAGCGATGCTCCCGCGCGGCGCGCTCGGCTCCGAGACGGCGTGATGGACGCGGACGCCGAGCGACGCCTCGAACGAGGCCGCGAGCTCGAAGGCTACGCGTTCACGTTTTGCAAGGCCGCGTTTATCGCGCTCGTCCTGCGGCGCTACACGCTCCTCGGGACGTCGCTCGCGGCGACCGCGCTCTACGTCGCGGCCGCACGCGACGGGGTCACCGAGTGGCGCTGTTTCGTGAAGCCGCCCTGGGTCGTCGCGTTCTTCGGAATCGTGGCTGCGATCGAGGCCGCGCGGCTCGGCGCAACGGCTCGGCGCGAATGAACGAGCGCGACGTGCATCTTTCCTCGAGCTATTCCGTGACCGTTCTCGAGACGGCGCTCGCGCCGATCGGAGCGGTGCTCGCGTGGGTCGTCGACGCCGCGTCGACCATGGGCTTCTACTACGAGCCCGCGCCGACGATTGATCAGGAGATCGGGTTCTTCGCCGTCCAGTTCGGATTCATCGCGATCTTCGCGTGCCTCGGCATGCGATTCTACGCGGGCGGCAGGGTCGGGCTCGCGTGGTTCTTCTTCGCGCTCGGTTTTCTGACGGTCGTGCCGTTCGCCGCTTTCGACGCCTCTCGGAGGCCGTAACGGGATGGCCGGCAACGAATCGCCGTGTCCGCGGTGCGGTCGCCTACGCGACGCCGATGAGCCGGCTTGTGCCGACTGCGGGCAGATGTCCGGGCTGTCGTCAACTGCGCGGCCGCCGCTACTCGAGGTCGCGACGTATGTGTTCGGACTTGTTGCCGGCGTGGCGGTCGGCTTGGCCTATTGGCTCGCCATCGTATCGGCGCTGTCGACGCTCTCCCAAACCGCGCCGTATTTACGCATCGCGCTCTTGGCCGCCGCACAGATCGGTCCATTCGGGCTCTGCTTCTATTTCGCGGTCAGGGAACTGAGGCGCGGTTCACGGCTCGGCGTGTTTTTGGTCGCGTTCGGAGTTGCGGCGCTTCTTCCGACCGTGGCGTGCGACGCCGTCTTCCGCTAGCATCCGCTGCGCTTCGCAGATGGAGCCGGAGCGGGGCTTGCACTCACCCGGGGAGTCTGCTAACATTCTCGGTGCTGGCAGTACCCTGCCACGAGTGCTAATCCCACCACTCTCCATTTCAAGTGTTCCAGGAGGATTCTTCGTGAATCTCAAGCCTTTGGGCGATCGTTTGGTCGTCGAGCACGTCGAGCAGGCCGAGAAGACCGCCGGTGGCGTCTTCCTGCCCGACACCGCCAAGGAAAAGCCCCAAGAGGGCAAGGTCCTTGCGATCGGTTCCGGCCGGACCCTCGACAGCGGCACGAAACTCGCCATGGACGTCAAGGTCGGCGACAAGGTCATCTACTCGAAGTACAGCGGCTCCGAGATCAAGATCGACGGTAAAGACTATCTCATCATCTCGGAAAAAGACGTGCTGGCCATCTTCACCGATGCCGCCGTTCCGGCAGGAGTCTAATCAAGAATGGCTGCTAAAGAACTCGTATTCGACGAGCAGGCACGGCGCGCGCTCGAGCGCGGCGCCAACATTTTGGCCGACGCGGTCAAGGTGACCCTCGGACCCAAGGGCCGCAACGTCGTCCTCGACAAGAAATTCGGCTCGCCGACCATCACGAACGACGGCGTCACGATCGCGAAAGAGATCGAACTCCCGAACGTCTTCGAGAACATGGGCGCGCAGCTCGTCAAGGAAGTCGCTTCCAAGACGAACGACATCGCCGGCGACGGCACCACGACCGCGACCGTCCTCGCGCAGGCCATCATCCGTGAAGGCCTCCGCAACGTCACCGCCGGTTCGAACCCGCTGCTGATCAAGCGCGGCATCGACAAGGCCGTCACGCTGGCCGTCTCCGAGATGGAAAAGCTCGTGCAGAAGGTCGACACCCCCGAGAAGATCGCTCAGGTCGCTTCGATCTCCGCGAACGACACGGAAATCGGCGGACTGATCTCCGAGGCGATGAAGGCCGTCGGTAAGGACGGCGTCATCACGGTCGAAGAGTCCAAGTCCACGAAGACGGACGTCGAGACCAAGGACGGCATGCAGTTCGACAAGGGCTACATCTCGCCGTACATGGTGACCGACAGCGAGCGCATGGAAGCGACGCTCA
>CAJCIN010000271.1 GCA_903970385.1 Rhodospirillales bacterium
TGCGAGGTTCCAGCATCCGATCGGCGGTGACCGTCCCGACCGTGGCCGCTCGCGTCGAAATCACCGATCGAGCGACGATCATCCACGTCGGCGCGGACCTCGACGGACTTTCCGGTCGATGGTTGAGCGATTCGATCGCAACTGCGGAAGAAGCGGCTCCCCGTCTCATCGTGGTATCGCTCGCCTCGTGCCGGCATTGCGACTCGTTTTCTCTGAGCACGTTGCTGAAGGCGTCGAGCCGGATCGGGCCGCGTTTCTCGACGATCGTCCCGCGCAACACGTCGTGCCGGCGCACGTTCGAATTGACGGGCCTCTCCAATCGCTCATTCGTGTTCGAGAGTCTCGACGTCGCACTCGCGGCTCATGGATCGCCCGTGCGATAACCATCTCGTGCGAGCTGCTCGACGTTCGTGCGCAGTAGTCCGGCCGCTGCGAAAGCGAGCGCGATCGAAGGTACGAGCGCGACGACGATCGTCGTCGTATCGAGGCGGGTCGGCCATGATCCGAGCGGCCGGCGTGCATGACGTTCGAGAACGAAGATCCCGACGACGGCGCAGGCGATGAAAAAGGATGCCGCGAGTGCGTATCCGCCGAGTACGGCTCTCCGCGAAGCGGCCGACGGGCCGCGGCCGAAGGCACGAAGCGCGAACCATTGGTATGCGGCGACGAGAGCGGGGCCGCCGAAGGCCAGCGCGTACACCGCCTGCGCATGCGGGAACGGCTTCGTGCCCAAGAGCGCTATCACGAGCCAGAGCGCATTGACGATTGCACCGCTGATGGCGGCCGATCCGAAGAGCATCCAGCCCGGCTGCGCGGCGACAAGCGCCACGCGCGTTCCGTCTAGCACCGACGTGTCGACGATGGCCGATTTCTCGTGGTCTAAAACAGTTGTCCGACGACCTCGTACGTGATGCGGCCGCCTTGATTGCCGTAGGCGACGTTGAAGCGAAATCCGCGATACGCGACGCCGACTCCGGAGTCGGCTCGCCAAACGAAACTCGATGGAGCGAAGACTTGCGTGCCGCCTCGGACGCGGCTCGCGGCCGTCTCGGTGAAGAGCACGAACTTGAGCGGGCCGGGACGAGCGTCGGCGATGCGAAACTCGGCCTGGACCAGATTGGTGTCGGTGCCGCAGGTGGCTTTCGCGTAACCGAACGTGTACGCGCAGAGCAGTCCGCTCGTCGCGAGAACGCCGCCCGTGCGATTCAGCGCGCCGTGGAGCACGAGCGTCGATGCGCCGACGCGGTCGTACTGCGCCGCGTCGGCGAAGAGGGTGCGCGATTCGTTCGTCGCGCCGAGTCCGCCGATGGAATCGAAACCCTCGATGCGATACTGCAGATAACAGTACGGCGGGTACCACTGCGTCGGCGGCGCCGTGCAGCGGTGCGAGATGCCCGCCTCGAACGTCGACGATCGCGCCGGACGGTAGAACGTGTCGTACAGCGACGGCGCCGTGATGAACGTCGGATATTTGCTCGTCGAGCGCGTGTTGCGAAAACCGACCTCGATCTGCGTGCCGTTCGTCCCCTGCACGAGGTAGAGAATCTCGTTGCCGGAGACCCAGCTGTAGACGTCTCGCGTGACGGGTTCGGTTTCTCGAAAGTCGCCGCGTGCGACGAGCGTATTCAAAATTAGATCGCCTTCGCGCCCGGACATCGAGTCGACCCAAAGCGGTTTTGTGTAGACGATCCGGGCGAGTTGCGCGCGCAGAGCGACTTGCGAATACGTGGACAGCGTCGAGCCGCTGCCGTCGAGCGGACGCGAGGTGAACACGCCGCCGAAGCCTTCGATCGGTATCGAAAGCGGTTGATCGCCGTAGAATGGATGGTCCGTGAGCTGGAACCACTTGCCGAGCACGATCCAGTGCAGCGAAACGCTCGCCGTCTTCGGATGCCGCCGGATCTCGAGCCGCGTCCTCAAGCCCGCGAGTGTGACGAGGTTCGTGTAGTCGCGGTCGACGGCGCGCTGTTCGAGCACGCTGCCGGCGTGAAGCGAGAGGTAGCGCTTCGCCACGGCCTCGTCGGTGACGCCGTAGGCTTCGACCGAGACGTCGTCGATCCGGGCGCCTCGATCGATCGTCGAGACGTCCGGCGGCCGTTCGCCGGCCGCGGCGGCCTGCGCGCGACCGGCGACGATGCACGCGAACGCTGTCAGCGCGAACATCGCGGCACGAATCAGGTCGACCGAATCTCGAAGGGCGGCGGCGCCGGCACGGCGCCCTGGAATAGCGAGCATGATCTTCCTAGCGAAAGCTGCACGCTTCCACGATACGAGCGGCGACCGACGTACGTCGGACTGACGTCTTGACGTTCGCAACCCGCGGGAAGTTTCCAACCTGGTCGTAGATACGGAAGACGCTACGGTCGGTAGAGCCGCAGTAAATCCGTTTCGCGTTCGCGTGAAATGCCGGCAACCCGGTCGCGGTCGATCGGCTCCTCCCGCAACCACGTGCGCGTCGCTTCGACCGTTTCCGTGAGCGGGCGCAGCGTCAGGCCGTCTTCGAGTGCGCGGTCGATCCGCACGTTCATGAATCCGTGCAGTTCGAGCGAAGGCGCGATCCAGAGCGGCATGTCTTGCCAGCCTTCGAAACCTCGCGCCTCCAGCCACTCCCCGTCGACCCACACGACCTCGGCCTCGGCACCGGACGTGCACGCGCGCAGAACATCGCCGATCGTCGTGGTCCGAGGGCGGCCCGTCACGTCGTACGTTCCCGTGCGCTCGTCCTCGAGGAGCCGCACGGCAAAGCGCGCGACGTCTCGTGCGTCGACGAACTGCACGTCGTCCTCCGGTGCGCCCGGCGCGAGGATGTCGCCGCCCGCCGAACCGCGTTCGACCCAATACGTGAAGCGATCCGTCGGGTCGTGCGGTCCGACGATGAGGCCTGGTCGCAAGACGATCGTTCGTTCCGGGCCGAACACCGCTCGAACGACGTCCTCGCTCCGCAACTTGTAGGCGCCGTACGCGTCCATGTCGCCTTCGCGTGCGTTTGCCGGCATCTCGGTGAACGCGCAGCGGCCGTCGCCGATCTCCGGTCCGCGCGAATCGTAGACGGAGATCGACGACACGTAGAGGTAGCGCTTCGCGCGGGCGAGATGCGCGCACGACGCCGCGACCCAACTCGGCCAGTGCGCGCTCGTATCGATAACGGCATCCCAGCCGTCTCGCGGCACGGCGTGCAGATCGCCGTCGCGGTCGCCCGTATAGCGCGTGACGGGCGCTTCGCTCGCGACCGTGCGTCCGCGGGTGAAGATCGAAACGCGGTGGCCGCGTTCGAGCAGCTCGCGAACGAGATGGCGCCCGAGGAACAGCGTCCCGCCGAGAACGAGGACGTTCACCGCCGCATGGTGCGGCCCGCGCGCCGGAGCCTGGCGCCGCGCCGGTAACCGGCCCGCGCCTGCGTATCGCCGCGATCGTTACGACGGGTCGTGCGCGCTCGCGCCGGCGGCAAGATCCCGGCGCGGCGGCCGTAGCGCGCGATCGTCTCCCGGCGGTGGCCCGTTTCGTGCTGGATCGCTCGAAGGGAACGGCCTTCGCGCAAGCGCTCGAGGATGCGTTCGCGTTGCCACGGCGTCAATTCGTTCATCGCGGCGCTTTCGCGGGCGGCCGCCGCGGGCTCCTCGGCGGCCGTGGCCGCTTTTCGTGCGTTCGACGATTGTCCAAACCGCGCGCCCGCGCTTGGGCGATTCTCACGCGGCTTCGCACGCGCTCGCTGCGAAATCGCGCGGGATGGAATCCCGCACGTCGGTCGTCGTCATCGGAGCCGGACAAGCCGGCCTCTCGATCAGCTCGTTGCTCAAGACGCGTGAGATCGACCACGTCGTGCTCGAACGGCACACGATCGCGCATGCGTGGCGCACCGCCCGGTGGGATTCGTTCTGTCTCGTGACGCCGAACTGGCAGTGTCGCCTGCCGGGCTTCCACTACGCGGGCGACGATCCGTACGGCTTCATGGTCAAGGACGAGATCGTCGCGTACATCGA
>CAJCIN010000272.1 GCA_903970385.1 Rhodospirillales bacterium
CTCGTCGACGACGGTTCGTTCGTCGAACTCGACATGTTCGCCGTGCATCGCACGACGGCGTTCGGGCTCGGCGAGCGCGAGTTTCTCGGCGACGGCGTCGTCACCGGCCGCGCGACGATCGGCGGCCGTCAAGTCTTCCTCTTCTCGCAGGATTTCACGGTGCTCGGCGGCTCGCTCGGCGAAGTGTTCGCCGAAAAGATCTGCAAGGTGATGGATCTCGCCGTGCGCACGGGATCGCCGATGATCGGGATCAACGACTCGGGCGGAGCGCGCATCCAAGAAGGCGTCGTGAGCCTCGGCGGCTACGCCGAGATCTTCTGGCGCAACGTGCAGGCGAGCGGCGTGGTGCCGCAGATCTCGCTCATCGCGGGCCCGTGCGCCGGCGGCGCCGTGTACTCGCCCGCGATGACCGACTTCACGATCATGGTCGAAAAGATCTCGCAGATGTTCATCACGGGTCCCGAGATCATCAAGACGGTGACGGGCGAGGACGTGACGTTCGAAGAGCTCGGCGGCGCGTTCACGCACGCGACCAAGAGCGGCGTGACCGACTTGATCGCCGCGGACGAAGACGCGATGAACGACGAGACGCGCCGGTTGCTCTCGTTTCTCCCACAGAACAATCTCGAACCCGCACCGCGTTACGCGTCGGACGACGATCCGCAGCGCCTCTGCCCGGAACTCGACGAGCTGATCCCCGATTCCGCGAACAAACCGTACGACATCAAGCTCGCGATCGAGAGCGTCGTCGACGACGGCGATTTCTTCGAGATCGCCGAGCTGCACGCGGCGAACATCGTGATCGGCTTCGGCCGCATCGCGGGCGCCACGGTCGGCATCGTCGCGAACCAGCCGAAGGTGCTCGCCGGCGTGCTCGACATCGCGTCGTCGATCAAAGCCGCGCGCTTCGTGCGCTTCTGCGACGCGTTCAACGTGCCGCTGCTCACCTTCGTCGACGTGCCCGGTTTTCTGCCCGGGCTCGCGCAAGAATACGGCGGCATCATCAAACACGGCGCGAAGCTCCTCTACGCGTACGCGGAAGCGACGGTTCCGAAGATCACCGTGATCACGCGCAAGGCATACGGCGGCGCGTACGACGTGATGGCCTCGAAGCACATCCGCGCCGACTACAACGTGGCGTGGCCGACGGCCGAGATCGCGGTGATGGGCGCCGCGGGCGCGGTGAAGACGATCTTCCGCCGCGAGATCGGCGAGGCGGCCGAACCCGCCGCGCGCGAAGCGGAGTTGATCGCGGATTACGAACGGCGCTTCGCGAACCCGTTCATCGCCGCGAGCCGCGGTTACGTCGACGACGTGATCGAGGCGAGCCGGACGCGTGCGGTCGTATCGCGCGCGCTCGAAATGCTCGCCGACAAACGCGTCGAGCGCCCCAAGCGCAAGCACGGCAACATTCCGCTCTAGGCCGACGCAGGGTCGTGATCGTCCGCCCGATGACGTGCCCGATTTTCGTCGGGCGCAGCGACGAACTCGCCGCGCTGAACGAAGCGCGCCGCGGCCTCGCGCAGAGCCGCGGACGCGTCGTGCTCGTCGGCGGCGAAGCCGGCGTCGGTAAGACGCGGCTGCTCGCGCAATTCCTCGGCACGGTCGCGCGCGATCCTCGTCCTCGGCATCTCGCGAGCGTCGAATGTATCGAGCGGGCAGAGCGCCCGTTCGGACCCTTCCGCGAATTGATCGCGCGCTCGGCGGCACGTTCGACGTGTTCTCCGAAGCGCCGTTCGACAAGACGGAAATCTTCGCGCGCGCCTTCGATTTCTTCACCGGCCTCGCGGCGAAGCGCGCGACGATCCTCTCCATCGAAGATCTGCAATGGGCCGACCGCTCGTCGCTCGAACTGCTCGCCTACCTCGCGGCCCGCATCGGCGGCACGCGGCTCCTCATTATCGCGACGTATCGTACGGAGGACGTCGAGCGCGACGATGCACTCGTGAGCGCGTCGCGCTTGTGGGCCGAGCCGGCCGTCGCGCGGATCGCCGTCGAAGCGCTCGACGACGGACAGACGCGCGAGCTGATCCGCGGGACGCTCGACGGGCGCGCCGACGTCCCCGAGCGCGAACGCGAAGAGATCGTCCGGCGCAGCGAAGGGAATCCGTTCTTCGCGGAAGAGCTGCTCAAGGCCGCGGCGGAAGCACGCGGCGGAAGCACGCGCCGGACGCGCCGCTAAGTTGCCCGTGTCGATTCGCGCGACGATCGCCGCCCGCTTGAGCATGCTGTCGACGGCGGAGCGCGACGTCGTATCGCACGCCGCAGTCCTCGGATTTCGATTCGATCCCGAAGCGCTCGCGCTAACGCTCGGCACGGATCTCGATGCGGTGCTGCCCGCGCTACGCCGCGGGCGCGACCTCAACATTTTTGTCGAGGAAGCGCAGGATCGCGTGCGCTTCCGGTTCCGGCACGCCCTCATGCGCGAGGTGGCCTACGAGTCGCTGCTCGCATTCGACGCGCGCCGCACGCACGCGCGCATCCTCCGCGCGCTCGAAGCCGTGCCCGACACCGAGCGTCACGTCGACGCGCTCGCCTATCATGCGTGGGCCGCGCGCGATGCCGCGAAGACGATATCGTACGGCGAACGCGCGGGCGACGCGGCGCTCGCGATCCGCGCGTTGCCCGAGGCACGCACGTTCTTCGAGCGCGCGCTCGAGGCGTGCGCCAAGCCGGGCGACGAGGCACGGATCAGCGCGAGGCTGGGAAACGTCCTCGAGCTGCAGGGTGCGATGGGCGAATCCATGGAGCGCCTGGAGGCGGCGCTGGCCCGGTACCGCGCGCTCGGCGAGATCGATCGCGCCGCCGACGTCATCCGCCAGCTGTCGGCAATTCGCAACAACACCGGAGACGTCGGGTCGATCGCGGCCGGCAAAGCCTTCCTCGATGAGTATTGGGAGCGCATCTCCCTCGTCTCACGCGACGCGCTCGTCGCCATGCTCGCTCGCCTAGCGATGATTCAGTACGACATGCGGAGCGCTCGGGCGTTTCTTGCGCGCTTGACCGCGCCCGAGGACCTGCCGCCGCGTGCCGCGCAGAACATCATCGTCACCCGCCTCGAGTTGGCGTTTCTCGCGGGCGACGTCTCTGAATATCGTATCGAAGTACAACGTCTTTTCGAAACGGCGACGGGGACGCTGCCCCCGCTGACCGCGCTCTCGGCGTTGTACACGACCGCCCAGGGCGCGACGTGGCTCGGACTGACGGACATCGCGAACGAATTGCTCGCGCGCGCCGGGCGGCTCGAGGCGCGCGGTGAGTTCGACGCCATCGCGTTCTACGCCGGCGCCGTTCGCGCGATGGCCGCCTATTACCGGGGAGATCTCGCGGCCGCTCGCGCCGCGATCGTGAGCGCCCGACGCGGCGCGGAAGTCGCCGTCGCTCGCATGGCGCTGGCACTCGTCGCACCACTCGTTTCCGTGGCGCTCGGCGAACCGGATCTCGTCTCGCCGCTCGTCGAAGGCGAACTCACCGAATTGCGACGTACGGCGACGACTCCCGACGATGCGATGCTGCTCGCCGCCGCGGCGGCTCTCGCGCTCGAGCGCGGCAATCCACGCTCCGCGCAGGACGATCTGCGCGCCGCCCTTTCCTGCTTGCCGCGCATCCTCGCGTCGGCGGGAACGATCCTCGGCCTCGCCGCCGAGCATCTTCCGGCCGAGGATCTCGCACCGCTGCGCGCGCTGCTCGACGAGCCGCTGCTCCCGCAGGACGTCGCCGGGCACGCGCACGCGTCGCTCGTCGCGGCGCTGCTCGCACGTCGCTTCGAATCGATCGAAGCCGCGACGGCGCACGCGCGCACGGCCGCGGCGCGATATCGCGAACTCGGGCACCCGCTGTTCGAAGCGTGGGCGCTCGAGGTCGCGAACGATTTCGCCGCGGCTCGAAAGCTCTACGTTCGCTCGGGAGCGGCGGGCGACGTGCGCCGCCTCGACGCGCGCGATGCTCGTAGCAGCGGACCCGTCGAAATCCTGTCCGAGCGCGAAGCTGCGGTCGCCCGCGCGATCGCGAGCGGCGCCACCAACGCGCAGATCGCGGACGGGCTCTCGATCAGCGTGCGGACCGTCGAGAAACACGTCGCGGCGATCTTCGCGAAGCTCGGGCTGCGCAGCCGTTCGCAAATCGCCGCCGCATTCGCGCGCGATTCGAAGACGGCCGCGCAGCCCACGCATCACGGCTGAACCCCGATCCCCTCGATCCCGTTGCCGGGAGCGACGAGCCCGCTCGGGACGACCATCGCGTTCGACGACGTGGTCGGGTCGAACGCGTTGGTGAACGATACGGCGGGTTTCGCGCTCGCACCGGCGGAGCCCGGGGCGAAGGCGTACATCGTATCGTACGCGGCCACGTAGTAGTAACCGCTCGCGTCGCGCACGAGCTGGTTGTTGCTCTGTCCCACGGTCGTGAGCGACGTCGTGGAAAAGACCGTCGATTCCGTCGCGGTTCCGGCGACGATGCCGGCGAGCGAGTACGAGAGGATGGAGTCCGCGCCGTTTCCGTTCACGAACGCGTAGACCGCCGTCCCGTCGGACCAAACGCCGCCGATCGCGGGATCGCCGCTCGGAAAGACGTAGTGTCCGGTGCCCCCGGCGAAGACGCCGATGAACGACGGCACGCTCGGATTCGCGACGGGCTCGAAGCCGACGATGACGTCGTCCTTCTTGTCGACGAAGACGGGCCCCGGCGCGTTGTAGCCGTTGTACGGCCACGCATTGGGAGCGACGTCGGAGAACACCGTCGAGGCCGACGTGTACGGCGCGGCGAGCGAAGCGATGCCGGCCGAATCCGGCCCGCTGCTTTGCGGCAAATACGCCGGAAAGAGTTCGAACAGCGTACCGGTCGGATCGGCTTGCAAGCCGATGAGGTTCGTCGGATTCGCCGTGCTCGCGTTCGGCGGTTGGAGCACGCCCGGGCCGACGACTTTCGGCGCCGCGTCGAACGTCGCACCGGCCGCGTACTCGTACGACGTCGGATCGCTGCCGCCGCCGCTCGCGTTCTGGTTCAACGTGAAGACGTCGCCCGCCGTGTCGGCACTCACTTCGAAGAAGCCGATGCCCGGCGATTCGATCGTGACGCCCGGCCGCATCGTCGTCGCGCCCGCGCTCGCACCGTGGATCCACGACGTCGGGTAGCCGACGAGCCAGCCATACTCACCCACGGCGCCGCTGTTCGAGATTTGCGACGTCCACACGTACGGCGGCTCGGGGTGCGGTAGGAAATACCCCGTCGTCAGATAGTTGAACGCATCGTTGCAACCGGCTTCGTAGTCGGCGACGTACGGCGCGATCGACGCATACTGCGTCGCAGCCGAACCGGTCCACGACAGCGTCACGGCGTCGGTCGGCGCGTTCACCGTCGTTTCCGACAGCTTCGTCGCTCCCAGGCTCGGAACTTCGGTCAGCGTGAGTTTGATCGGATCGACGTACGAGCCGGGGCCGACGATCGTCGCGCCCGTGCAGTCTTTCGCCGTAACGCTCACTTTGATCGTGGCCGCGGCACCGGGTGCGGGTTGCGTCGCGAGGTTCCCGTTGACGGTCGACGTTGCGACGGAGACGTATGCCGCAACGGCATTCATCGTCAACGGAATCAGATTCGCTGCGGTCGCCGAAATCGTCGCCGCTACGTTCGTATTCTCCGAGAGCTCGGCACCGCTGCCGTTTCCGCCGGACCAGGCGGCTACGGACAACACGTCCTTGCCGACGGGCGCGTCGATCGACGCGGTGCACGTGAGCGCGGTCGCGCTGCTCTTACAGTCGGCCGACGTCGGACCGACGTTGACGGTCGTCGACGGCGGATCGACGATCGCCGTCCCGTCGTTCGATACGACCTCGATCACGAACGATTCCGTGTTCGGCGAAACGTACGCGGGGGAACGTCGCGCGCTCGACGCGTGCGTCCGCTGCGGCACGACGATCGAAATCGTCGCGCTCGCCGTCTTCGCCGTCGCGTTCGGCGACGACCCGAGCGGAGCGGCATGCGGCGTCTGCATGCTCGCGCCCGACGAGCAGGCGCCGAGCGTCGCGCCGAGCGCGACCGTTACGAAGCGAATGGCAGTTTTCATCGCGCACCTCGAATGGGAAGCAGCTGATCTTCGGGTTCGATCGTCGTCGTCTCGACCTGCACCGTCAGGTACGCGGGTCCGGCACTTCCGTCGGAGGGCACGACCGTGATCACGGCAGTGCCGACGGCGACCGACGTCACGTCGAAGTTCCTGTCGCCGCCGTCTAGCGCGGCGGTCGCGACCTTCGGATTCGAACTCGTCACCGTCATGTCGCCGAAGTTCGTGCTCGCGGGACCCGTGATGCCGATGCTCGTCGTGACGCCGAGCGCCTCGAATTGCGCGGTCGCCGTGGAAAGCACGAGCGGTGACGGACCGACGGTCGGCGTCGCCGTCGGTTTCGCGGTCGCGGTCGCGGTCGGCGTGGGCGTCGCGACCGGCGTTTTCGTCGGTGCGGCCGTCGGCGTTGCGGTCGGTGCCGTGGTCGGCGTCGCGGTCGGCACGGCCGACGGCGTTGCGCTACCGTGCACCGGCGGTGCACCCACGGACGGATTTCCGCCCCCGCATGCGGCCAGGCCGGCACACGACGCGGAAAGCACGAACGACGCAACGCGCGGCCGAATGGCCCTCGCGTCGAAATGGAACATACTCGAGACCCTCACTCCAGCGGAAAGGCCGGCGGTGCGAAACCGCCGTTGCCGTCACGCTACCGCCAAGCGCCGCCGCCGCGTATGGGGGTAAACACGCATCCCGCGAACTATTTGTGGCGGCAATGGGCTTACTCGAAGGCAAGATCGCGCTCGTCACGGGCGTTGCGAATCGTTGGAGCATCGCGACCGGAATCGCACGGGAGCTGCACCGTCAGGGCGCGACGCTGATCCTGACGTACGCCGCGGAACGCGTGCAGGGCGAGGTCGAGAAACTCGCGGCCGAGCTCGGCGGCGTCGCGTATCCGTGCGACGTCGGCTCCGACGGGTCGCTCGAGGCGCTCGCGGCGCGCGTGAAGGCCGACCACGGCCGCCTCGACACGCTCGTGCACTCGATCGCCTTCGTCAACAAGGAAGACCTCGCGGGCAAGGTTTACACGACGTCGCGCACCGGTTTCGCGCTCGCGGCGGACATCTCGGCCTTCTCGCTCATCGCGCTCACGAACGCACTCGTCGACGTGCTCGCGGATGGCTCGAGCATCATGGCGATCACGTATTTCGGGTCGACGTCGATCGTTCCGAACTACAACGTCGCGGGCATCGTCAAGGCCGCGCTCGAGTCGATCGTGCGCTACCTCGCGTACGATCTCGGCGAGCGCGGCATCCGCGTCAACGCGATCTCCGCGGGGCCGATCAGCACCGCGTCGTCGCGTCAGGTGCGCGACTTCAAGAAGATGCTCGACAAGGTGTCCGCGGCCGCGCCGCTCCGCCGCAACGTCACGCCCGAAGACGTCGGCAAGACCGCCGCGTATCTCGCGTCCGATCTCGCGAGCGCGATCACGGCCGACGTCCACTTCGTCGATGCGGGATATCACGCGATGGGGATGTATCCCGAGCCGGTGACGGCGTCCTGATGTACGACGTCGATCCGCCCGCCACGCCCGAAGTGATCGCGGCGATCGTCGCCGTGCTCGACGCGACGCGCGACAACGAACCGGAGCGCGCCGTGGGCCCGTCCGCGTGGCGGACCGCGGCGATGCATGAAGCGATCGCGCCCTTCGACGAGCTGCGCAGGAACGCGCGTTGAAGAAACTGCTGATCGCCAACCGCGGCGAAATCGCCTTGCGCGTCATGCGCTCCGCGCGCGAGCTCGGTCTCGCGAGCATCGCGGTGTACTCGGAGATCGATCGCGACGCGCTTCACGTCCGCTATGCGGACGAAGCGTTTCTCCTCGGGCCGGCCTCCCCGACGCTCAGCTACTTGAGCGTCGAGCGCATACTCGAGGTCGCCGCGCGCGCCGGCGCCGACGCGATCCATCCCGGGTACGGTTTTCTCGCGGAGAACGCGCCGTTCGCGCGCGCCGTGATCGCGGCGGGGCTCACCTGGGTCGGCCCGCACCCGAACGCGATCGACGCGATGGGCGACAAGATTCGTTCGCGACAGGCGATGGTCGCCGCGGGCGTGCCCGTCGTGCCCGGCGCGACCGAACCGCTCGCATCCGCCGAGGACGCGATCGCGGCCGCACGCGAGTACGGCCTTCCCCTCGCGCTCAAAGCATCGGGCGGAGGCGGCGGCAAGGGCCTCAAGATCGCGCGAACGCTCGAGGAGATTCCGGGTGCGTTCGCAACGGCGGTGCGCGAGGCCGAAGCGTACTTCAAGAACCCGATCGTCTACGTCGAGCGCTACCTCGACAATCCGAAACACGTCGAGTTGCAGATCCTCGCCGACAAACACGGCAACGTCGTCCACGTTGGCGAACGCGACTGCTCGTTGCAGCGCCGCCATCAGAAACTCTACGAAGAGACGCCGGCGCTCGTCCCGGAAGCGGTGCTCGAACGCCTGCGCGACGCGGGCATCACAGCGGCCCGTGCGATCGGCTACGATAGCGTCGGCACGATCGAGACGCTCGTCGCGGGCGACGAGTTCTTCTTCCTCGAAATGAATACGCGCATCCAAGTCGAGCACACGATCAGCGAGATGACGAGCGGCATCGATCTCGTCGCGGAACAGATCCGCGTCGCGGCCGGCGAGCCGCTCGGGTACGCGCAACGCGACGTGCGCTTTCGCGGACACGCGATCGAGGTGCGCGTCAACGCCGAAGATCCGGCGCAAGGCTTCCGTCCGGCTCCCGGCACGATCACGGCGTACGCCGAACCGGCGGGACTCGGCGTGCGGGTCGACGCGGCGGCCACGAACGGCACCACGATCTCGCCCGACTACGATTCGATGATCGCGAAGCTCATCGTCTGGGCGCCCACGCGTGCCGCGGCGCAAGCGCGCTTGCGCCGTGCGAT
>CAJCIN010000273.1 GCA_903970385.1 Rhodospirillales bacterium
GGGCGTCGTCGGCGAGACGATCCTGCGCGTACTCGACGAGCGCGGCTGCGCCGTCGACGAGCTCGGCGCGTTCGCGTCGCGCGCGCGCTCCGAGCCGCTGCGCTGGCGCGATCGCGAGTGGCCGATTCGCGCCGCGACGCCGGAAGCGCTCGCGACGGGCGGGTATGCCGCCGTCTTCTTCGCTTCGAGCGACGACGCGAGTGCGGAACTCGCCGAACACGCGGTCGCCGGCGGAGCCGTCGTGATCGACAACAGTTCGACGTTCCGCATGCACGGCGGCGTGCCGCTCGTCATTCCCGAAGTCAACCCGCATCACGCGCGCGCGACCGACACGATCTTTCCGGTCGCCAATTGTACGGCGATCGTGCTCTGCGTCGCGATCGCGCCGGTCGCGCGCGCCGCGGGCCTCCGTAGCGTCCGCGTCGCGACCTATCAGGCGGTGAGTGGTGCTGGCAAAGCCGGCCTCGAGGCGCTCGCGGAAGAAGAGCGCGCGGAATCGCGCGAACGTTCCGGCGCCCCGTCGCCCTTCGCCGCGGAGATCTTTCGCAACGTCATTCCGCTCGTCGGGTCGGCGCCCGGCGACGACGGCGAGAGCGGTGAGGAACAGAAGGTCGCCGCGGAGACGCGCAAGATGCTCGATCTGCCGGACCTGCACGTCGCCGCAACGGCGGTGCGCGTGCCCGTGCGCTACGCGCACAGCGAGGCCGTGTTCCTCGAGACCGCGCGCGACACGTCGGTCGCGGAGCTCGCCGCGGCACTCGCCGAGGCACCCGGCGTCGTCTTCCATCCGTCGGGAATCGTGACGCCGCGCGACGTCGAGGGCCAAGATCTCGTGCACGTCGCCCGTTTGCGCGCCGAAGGCGATTCGCGGCGGCATTTTCAGATGTGGGTCGTCGGCGATCAAGTGCGCAAGGGCGCCGCGACGAACGCGGTGCAAATCTTCGAATTGCTCGTGTCTCGAGGACGGTTCGCCGCGCCGGCCGTCGGAGCGCGCGCGTGAACGCGAAAACGATCGTCCAGAAATTCGGCGGCAGTTCCCTCGCGACGCCCGAGTTACGCGAGATCGCGGCATCGCGCGTGCTCGAGGCGCGTCAACGCGGCGCGTCGCCCGTCGTCGTCTGTTCCGCGATCGGGCGCTCGCCCGATCCGTACGCGACGGATTCGTTGCTCGCGTTACTCGGGCCGTCGCGCGGGGGCGCGAATCGCGACCTCCTGTTGTCGTGCGGCGAGGCGATCGCGTGCGCCGTGTTCGCCGAGCTGCTCACGACGTGGGGTGCCGACGCGCAGGCGATGACGGGCGGGCAGGCCGGCATCATCACCGATGCGGCGTACGGCGAAGCGAAGATCCTGCGCGTCGAACCGGACAACGTGTTCGCGCTGCTCGAGCGCGGCATCATCCCCGTGATCACGGGCTTTCAAGGCGTCTCCGAGCGCGGCGCGGTGACGACGCTCGGCCGCGGTGGAAGCGATCTTTCCGCGATCGCGCTCGGCGATGCGCTCGGCTCGGAAGCCGTCGAGATCTTTACCGACGTGAGCGGCGTGATGACGGGCGATCCGCGCCGGATCGCGGGCGCGCACACGATCGATCGCGTGAGCTACGCGGAGATGGTCGAGCTCGCGGCGGACGGCGCGAAAGTCATGCACGCGAAGGCGGCCGAACTCGCGCGCGTCACGCAGACGCCCTACGTCGTAAAAGGCTTGCGGTCGAACTTCGGCTCGACGATCGACGAGGGTCACGCGCCGAACGGTTTCATGCCGGTCACGGGGATCACGTCGCTGCGCGACGTCGTGTTCGTGCGCGTCATCCAGGGCGAGATCGACGATCTCGAGGCGCGCCGCCAGATCGAGCTCGAAGTGTTCCGGCGCGCCGCCGAGAGCGACGTCTCGGTCGACATGATCAACGTCAACAACGCGGGCATCTTCTTCATCATCGACAGCGAGTATCTCGCGACGATCCGGCGCGTCTTCGGCGGCCTGAACATGGCGCTCCGCGTGCGTGCGCATTGCGCGAAGATTTCGATCGTCGGCGCCGGCATGCGCGGCGTGTCCGGCGTCATGTATCGCGTCGTTCAGGCGCTCTCGGAAGCGGGCGTCGAGATCATCCACTCGACGGACTCCAACATCACGATCTCGGTACTCGTGCCGGAAGAAGACGTCGCGCGCGCCGAGCAGGCCGTCCACGATTACTTCCGCCTCGGTCGCGGCCAAGATGCGACGCCGCCCGAGATGGCGGCCGGAGTGCAGCGATGACGGCGCTTCGCGCGCCGAAGATCGGTGCGCTGCTGACGGCGATGCTCACGCCGTTCGACAAGCGCGGCGAGGTCGATCATCCGGTCGCCGCGCGCCTCGCGCGGTATCTCGTCGACGAGGGAAATCACGGGCTCGTCGTGTGCGGTACGACGGGTGAGGCGCCGGCGCTCTCCGACGACGAGAAGCTCGCGCTCTTCGCCACCGTCAAGGACGCCGTCGGCGATCGCGCGAGCGTCATCGCCGGCACGGGCGGCAACAACACGCGCCATTCCGTCGAGATGACCGAGCGCGTGCGCGCGATCGGCGTCGACGGCGTGCTCGCCGTCGTGCCGTACTACAACAAGCCGACGCAGGACGGTATGCTCGCGCACTTCGGCGCGATCGCGAGCGCGACCGATTTGCCCGTGATCGTCTACAACGTGCCGGTGCGGACGGGTGCGAACATTTTGCCCGCGACGGTCGTCGAGCTCGCGCGGCGCCATGCGACGATCGCGGGCGTGAAAGAGTCGAGCGGCGATTGCGCGCAGTTCGCGGAGATCGTGCGCACGCGTCCCGAGGGCTTCCGTTTCTGGGTCGGCGACGACTACATGTTCCTGCCCGCGCTCGCGCTCGGCGCCGACGGTCTCGTCAGCGTCGCCGCGCATCTGTGCGCGCGCGAATATCGCGATCTGCTCGCGCGTTTCCGCGCGGGCGATACGGCCGGCGCCGCGCGCATCCACGTCGAGCTCGCGCCGCTCGTCGCCGGCTTGTTCGCGACCTCGAGTCCGATCCCGGTGAAGTGGGCGCTCGGCGAACTCGGCTTTCCGCTCGGCCCGTGCCGGTCGCCGCTCGGCGCGATGCCGCCCGAACTCGCCGAACGTTTGCGGCCGTTGCTCGCGCCGTTCCGCGAGCGCGTCGACGCACGCGTCCTCGCCGGCGGGTGACCTCCGTGACGGTCCTCGGTTGCCGCGTCGACGTGCTCGACGCGCGCGCGGCGGTCGCACGCGTACTCGAATTGGCGCGCGGTTCGCAGCCGTCGCTCGTCGTGACGCTCGGCACGGAGATGATCGTGCGCGCGCGTTCCGATCGCGCGTTCCGCGACGCGGTGAATGCGAGCGCGCTCTCGCTGTGCGATACGATCGGCGTCGTGCTGGCGGCGCGGCTGCAGGGCGCGCCGGTTCGCGAGCGTGTCGCCGGCGTCGATCTCATCGATCCGCTCTGTGCTGCTTTCGCGAATGCCGGGATCGCCGTGTATCTGCTCGGCGCGCGCGGCGATACGGCGGAACGAGCGGCGAACGCGCTACGCGCGCGCCATCCGGGACTCGTGGTCGCGGGTGCGCGCGACGGCTTCTTCGGGACGGATGACGATGCGGCCGTCGCGGACGCCGTTCGCGCGAGCGGCGCGAACGTGCTGTTCGCCGGGCTCGGCTCGCCGCGGCAAGAACTTTGGATCGCATCACATCTCGTGCGTACGGGGTGCTCGGTCGGCATCGGCGTCGGAGGTTCGTTCGACGTGCTCGCCGGAAACGTGCCGAGGGCGCCCGAGATCTGGCGCCGCTCCAATCTCGAATGGCTTTACCGGCTCGTTCGGGAACCCGCCCGCTGGCGACGCCAACTGGCGCTGCCGTACTTCGTGTGGCTCGCCCTCTGCGAGCGCGCGACGAGCCCACCTAGTCGGAGGTTGACGTGAAAGCCATGATCTTGGCCGGCGGTTTGAGCACGCGGCTCTACCCGCTGACGAGAGAAGTCCCGAAGCCGCTCATTCCGATCGCGGGCGAACCGAACAGCGCGCATCTCTTGCGCTATCTCAAATCGTTCGGCATCGACGAAGTCGCGATCAACATCCATTACCTCGCGGACAAGATCGAGCACGCCTTCGGAGACGGTTCGCAGTACGGCGTCACGCTCACGTACCTGCACGAAGACGTGTTGATGGGCAGTGCGGGCGCGGTCAAGGCGATGGAAGCGTTCCTCGGCGACGACACGTTCGTCGTGATCGGGTGCGACGAGATCACGGACATGCGGCTCGACGCGCTCATCGCGTTCCACAAAAAGCAGAATGCGATCGCCTCGATCGCGCTCGTCGAAGCGGACGACGTCTCGCAGTACGGCGTCGTCGTCGTCGATCCGAACGGTCGCATCGAAGCCTTTCAGGAGAAGCCCGCGAAGGGCACCGAGAAATCGAAGCTCGTCAACACGGGCGTCTACGTGTTCGAGCCCGCGATCTTCGACCGTATTCCCGCGGGCGAGTTCTACGACTTCGGCAAGAACGTGTTTCCGGAACTGCAGCGCGACGGCGAAGCGTTCTACGGCATGTCGATGCAGGGCGCGTACTGGCGCGACATCGGGACGCCCGGCGAGTACCGTCTCGCGACGCGCGACGTGCTCGAAGGGAAGGTTCGTTTACTCGGCAACGCGCGCGTGCGGGGGTATCCGCCCGACGTGACGCTCGGCGACGACGTGCGGATCGAAGGCGACGTACGCATCGGTTCGCGAGCGCGACTCGGCGACAACGTGCGCGTGATCGGGCCGTGCGTGATCGGCGACGGCGTCGTCATCGGCGCCGGCGCGACGATCGAGAATTCGATCGTTTGGGACGGCGCGCGCATCGGCAAGGGCGCGCGCGTCGCCGACAGCATCGTCGGCATCGACTTCGAGATTTCCGCGGGCGCCGCGATCGAGGGATCGATCGTCGCGAACGAGCCGGCGGCGGCCCGCTAGCCGCTAGCGAACGGCGCGGTCCGTCGCGATGGAGAGGCGTGTTCGCACGTCTCTTCGACGCGCTCTTTCCCGGCCGATGCGTCGGCTGCGGACGCGCCGGCACCGTTCTCTGCGATGCGTGCCGGCCGCGACCCGAAGCCGCGCGCCGAACCTGCGGCCCCGGCGGCCTCGCGATTGCGAGTGCGGGCCGCTACGCCGGAGTGCTCCGCCGCGTGATCTTGCTCTACAAGCGTGGCCGGCGCGACGCGGGCGACGCGTTGTCGTCGCTCCTCGCGGAGCGCACGCGCGGCATCCTCGCACCGCACCACGTCCTCGTTCCGGTGCCGACCACGCGGGGCCGCCGCAGCGCCCGCGGTTACGATCAGAGTGTCCGGCTCGCACGCGCGCTCGGCAAGCACGCCGGCGTGCCGGTGCTCGTCGCGCTCGTTCAGAGCGCCGGCGACGCGCAGCGCGGCCGCTCCCGGTCCGAGCGGCTCGCGGCCCGCGGGCGGTTCTCGTGCGTCGCGCCGGCGCTCGTCGCCGGGACGCGGGTCGTCCTCGTCGACGACGTCGTGACGACGGGCGCCACGCTCGCGGATTGCGCGGAGACGATGCGACGCGCGGGAGCGGTCGTGGACGCGGCCGTCGTCCTGGCCCGCGCGTGAAGCCCGCCGAGTGCATCGGCGAAGGCCGGCACCGTGTTGTGCGTGTAGCCGCCGTTCACATCTAGGCGGCGTGCCCGCCCCCCGATCCCCCCGGCGCCGGACTACCGGCGCCATCGACATACGAGTACGAGGAACAGACATCATGGCAACTGCCGTTTGGAACGGAAAGACGATCGCGGAGAGCGACAAGGTCGAAGTCGTCGAGGGCAACCTCTATTTCCCGGCCGACTCGATCGATGCCGATCTCTTCAAGAAGAGCGCGACGACGTCGGTGTGCCCGTGGAAGGGGACGGCGAGCTACTATACGGTCGTCGTCGACGGTAAAGAGAACCCGGACGCCGCGTGGTACTACCCGTCGCCGAAGGACGCGGCGAAGCAGATCAAAGATCACGTCGCGTTCTGGAAGGGCGTCGAGGTCCGGCCGTAGTCTCGGGGCTCGACCGCGTCTTTTTGCGGCGCGCCTGCGAGCTCGCCGAACGCGGTCGCGGGAGCACGTCGCCGAACCCGTCGGTCGGCGCGGTCGTCGCCCTCGGTTCGACGACGCTCGGCGAGGGCTATCATCGCGTTCGCGGCGGCGCGCATGCCGAGGTCGAAGCGCTCCGCGACGCGGCGGCCCGCGGCAACGACGTGCGCGGAGCCACCATCTACGTGACGCTCGAGCCCTGCGATCACACGGGCCTGACGCCGCCGTGTTCGCTCGCCGTCGTCGATGCGGGCGTGGTCCGCGCCGTCGTCGGCGCGCACGATCCGAATCCACGCACCGCGGGCGGCGGCGTGGCCCGCCTTCGCGCGGCGGGCGTCGCGGTCGATGTCGCAGACGACGCGTGGTCGCAATCGCTGATCGAAGATTTCGGTCGTGCGGTCGCACGCGAGCGGCCGTACGTTCGCCTCAAACTCGCCGCGTCGCTCGACGGTCGCGTCGCGCCGCGACCCGGCGAACGCCACTGGTTGACCGGCATCGAATCGCGCGAGTACGTGCGCGAATTGCGGGCCGCATGCGATGCGGTACTCGTCGGTGCCGGTACCGTTCGCATCGACGATCCGCTCCTGACGGTCCGCCCGGCGCGCGCGCGACGGCGCCCGTACGTTCGCGTCGTCGCCTGCGAACGCGATCCGGTTCCGCGCGATCGAGCGATCTTCGCGCCGCTCGAGGGCTACGCGCGAACGATCGTGCTCGCACCCGCCGGCGCACGCGCGCGTTTCGCCGAACTGGAAACGGTCGCGGATATCGTGTTCTGCGGCGAAGGCGACCGCCTCGATCTCGCTCTCGCGCTCGCGGCGCTTCGCCAGCGCGGGATCGCGAGCGTCCTCTGCGAGGGTGGCCCGACGCTGGCACAGCATCTGCTGGAGGGCGGCTTCGTCGATCGCGTCGATTGGATCGTCGCGCCGGCACTTCTCGGCGGTCCCGACGCGGTTGCGGCACTCGCGGGCGGACCGGGCGGCGTCACGCTGCGATTCGATCGCGTCGAACGTCTCGGCCCCGACGTCTTGCTGTCCGCCGTACTCGCAGAACCTTCCGGAGGCACTCTTGTTTAGCGGGCTCATCGCCTATCTCGGGACCGTGCGCGCGCTCGACCGCGATCCGCGCGGCGGTATCCGCTTGCGCGTCCGCGCGCCCGGTGCCGTCGCCGAAGGGGTCGCGCCGAAGGATTCGATCGCGATCGGCGGCGTGTGTCTCACGGTCGTCGAGCACGACGACGACTCGATGGTCTTCGACGTCGTGCCGGAGACGATCGACCGATCGGCGCTCGGATCGCTTCGCGTCGACAGCCCCGTGAACGTCGAGCTCTCGCTGCGGCTCGGCGACCGGCTCGGCGGTCACCTCGTGTACGGCCACGTCGACGCGACGGCGCGCATCGTCGGGAAGGAGCCGGAGGGCCAGGGGCACCGTCTTTCCGTCGCGTTGCCGCGAGCGCTCGCACCGTACGTCGTCGAGAAGGGGTACGTCGCGGTCGACGGCGTGAGCCTGACCGTCGCGGCGACGCGCGGCGACCGCTTCGAAATCGCGCTCATCCCCGAGACGTCGGCGCGGACGACGCTCGGGACGAAGGGCGTCGGCGACCTCGTGAATCTCGAGATCGATCCGATCGCGCGTTACGCGCTCGCGGCCGCCGGCCGTTACGATGCACGCGATCCCTCGAGCGACGAGCTCGCGTGGGCCTACGAGATCTGATGCGCGAGGCCGCGTAGTCCGGTGCGAGCGGCATACTTGGTCGCAGAGCGCCGTATCGACGTGTGCGACGTCGACGTGCCGCAGCCCGATGCCGGCGGCGTGATCGTGCGCGTGCGCGTCGCGCTCACCGACGGCACCGATCTCAAAGCGTTCCGTCGCGGTCACCCGCAGATGCCGATGCCGACGCGCTTCGGGCACGAGTTCTCGGGCGACGTCGCCGCCGTCGGTGAGAACGTCGTCGCTTTCGAGCCGGGCGATCCGATCATGACCGTGCACTCCGCGCCCGACGGGACGTGCTGGTGGTGCGCCCGCGGAGAAGAAGAGCTGTGCGAGAGCGTCATGACGACGAAGATCCTCGGCGGGTACGCCGAGTACGTCGCCGTGCCGGAACACATCGTACGGCGCAACGCGTTTCGCAAACCGGAGCACCTGTCGTACGAGGCCGCGGCGTTTCTCGAACCGCTCGCGTGCGTCGTCCACGCGCAGCAGATGCTCGCCGCGCGGACGGGCGACGCGATCGCGGTGATCGGTGACGGCGGCTTCGGCATCTTGCACGCACTGGTCGCCCGCGCGAACGGCATGCGTGCGATCCTCGTCGGCCGGCGTGCGGAGCGGATGGCGCTCGCACGCGAGCTCGGCGTCGCGGAGACGCTCGACGCGCGCGCGGGGGACGTCGGAGCGGCGTTACGTGCGATGACGAACGGTCGCGGCGTCGACGCCGTCATCGAGAGTACGGGCGCCGCGGACGTCTGGGAGGCGGCGCCCGCATACGTGCGTCGCGGCGGGACCGTCGTGTTGTTCGGCGGCTTGCCGTCGGGAACGCGTGCGTCGTTCGACGCCGCGCGGTTGCACTACGACGAAATCCGGCTGATCGGCCCGTTCCACTTCACGCCGCGCGCCGTCCGCGCGGCGCACGATCTGCTCGTCGCGAAGGCGTTCGACGTCGAACCGCTGATCAGCGCGCGGTATCCGCTCGACCGGATCGGGGCCGCGTTCGAAGACCTCGACGGCGGCTCGGGTCTCAATCTCAAATTCGCGATCGTTCCGGGCGGCGGCGTCGCGTGATCGAACGCGACCTGCCGCGGACGATGCACGCCGCCGTCATGTACGACGTCGACGACATCCGCGTCGAAGAACGGCCGCTACCGTCGCTCGACGACGGAGACGTGTTGATCCGCATGGCGGCGAGCGGCGTCTGCAGCGGCGATCTGATGCCGTGGTACGTGCGCAAGAAAGCACCGTTCGTCTTCGGTCACGAACCGGCCGGCACCGTCGTCGCGCTCGGTGCCGGCCCCGCCCCCGCGACGGGGGACGGGACGTCGCTCCGCATCGGCGACCGCGTGTTCGCACACCATCACGCGCCGTGCGGTGCGTGCGACGCGTGCCGCGCCGGACGCTTCGTGCATTGCGCGACGTGGCGCGCGACGTCGCTCGATCCGGGCGGCATGGCGGAATTCGTGCGCGTTCCGCGCGCGAACCTCACCGATATGCTCGTGCTTCCGGCAGACGTCGGCTTCGCGGACGCATCGCTCGTCGAGCCGCTCGCGTGCGTCGTGAAATCGCTGCGTCGCGCGTTTCCCCGCGAGCTTTCGGACGGCGTGATTTGGAACGGTACGCTTCGGGACCGTACGATGTACGTCATCGGAGCGGGCGTGATGGGGCTGATGCACGTCGCGCTCGGCGTCGCGTCGGGAGCGACGGTGTACGCGAGCGACTTCAACGGCGAGCGTCTCGCGATCGCGCGGAAACTCGGGGCGCGCGCGACGTTCGCGCCCGCCGAAGCGCTCGATGCGCTCGGAGCGGCGTCGCAGGGCCGATTGGCCGACGCGGTGATCTGCGGTCCCGGCACGCCGGGCGCGCTCGCGCACGCGGTCGAGGCGACGGGCGCCGACGGCACCGTTCTGATGTTCACGCCGATCGAACCGGACGAGCGCTTCGTCTTCGATCAGAGCGCGGCATACTTTCGCGACGTCCGTCTCGTGTCGTCGTATTCGTGCGGTCCGCGCGACACCGCGAGCGCGCTTCGGCTCATCGCGGACGGCGTCGTCTCCGTCGAGCGGCTGGAGGCGACGGAGTTTCCGTTCCCCGCCGTCGCGCCGGCCTACGAGGCGATGCGGTCGGCGGCGCTCGTCAAAGCGATCGTCACGTTCCCGTTCGAGCGCCCTCGAGACGGCGATGCGGAGCGCCCGCTCCCGCTCCTTTGAAGCGTCGCAGAAGCGGAGCTTCGATCGCGCCGTAGATCAGCTGCGAGGCAACGATGACGGTCGCGAGACCGCCGGCGAGAAACGCCGCGTCCGCGAGCGAGCCGTTGAGGTGCAGCTTGCTCATCGCGACCGTGTAGGCGCCGAGAATCATACCGTGCCAGAGATACGTCGTGTACGACGCGTCTCCGAGTCGCACGAACGCTGCGGAGACGGACGCTCCGTATCGCTCTTCGAGTTGCGCGGCGCCGTAGACGATCGCCGCCGCGGCCGGCGTCGCCGCGACGACGCGGAACCATTCGAGCGAATGCGTCGCGAAGCCATCGAAGCGCGAGGAGTAGATCGCGACGATCGCGAGCCACGCGAAGCCGCCGATCAGCATCGCGTGCGGAGCGAGACGTCGTCGCTCGAGGACGAGGACGCCGATTCCGATTCCGGCGATGAACTCGAACGTCAGCGGGTTGCCGACGAGCTTGAGCAGGGTGTTCGAGGTGAAGAGCAGCGCGGCGTTGCCGAGGAGCGTGAGCGCGATCCAGGCCGCGACGATCGCGCGGAGATGCGAGCGTGCGAAGCAGAGCGCGAACGCGAAGACGAGATAGAAATAGATCTCGAACTGCAGCGACCAGGCGACGAACATGAGCGGTCCCGGCGCGTGGGGCACGAGCAAGAACGACGCGATCAGCGTCCACGGGGTGATCGCGCCCGTGTGCTCGATCGTCGGGATCGCCACGCCCGCGAGCACGAAGGCGCCGAAGGCGAGCCAGTACGCGGGATAGATCCGCAGGATCCGCCGCTCGAGGAACGTCCATGCCGAGGTGGGCGAGCCGAACGCGTCGCGCGTGGTGACGACCATGATGAAGCCGCTGACGACGAAGAACAGATCGACGCCGAGCGCCCCCGCGGCGCCGAAGCCGACGAGGAGGCCGCTCGGAAAGATCTTCGCTTCGACTCGCGGCAGATGGTCGGCCACGACCATCAGCGACGCGATCGCACGAAGCGCCTGAAGAATGCGAAACTTCACGTGCCAGCAGTATAAGCGACCATTCGAGCGACTTCAATCAGCAAGCAAGCCGATCGGCGAGGGGGTCGATTACAGTTGTCACGGGGCGGGAGTGATCTTGACACCTGTAAAGACCGCTCTCATAATGGTCGTATGGAATTTGCTGAAATGCTCCGATCCGTCATGGAGCGCGACGGCGTCACGGCGTCGGATCTCGCAGCGCGGTCCGGGTTGACCGAAAGCGCGATCAGCTTGCTTCGGGCCGGGCGGCGGACGCCGTCGTTCCGGTCGGTGCAGGCGCTTTCGAAGGTGCTGCCGCAGCTCGGCGCCGCGCTCTCTGACGAGCCGTTCGAGGAATCGGTCTTCGACTGCATCGACGACGCGATCGCCGACATACGCGCCGGCAAGATGGTGATCGTCATGGACGACGAGGACCGCGAAAACGAGGGCGACCTCGTGATGGCGGCCCAGATGGTCACGCCCGAGGCGATCAACTTCATGCGGAAAGAGGCGGGCGGCCTCATCTGCGTGCCCATCATCGGCAAGCGGCTCGACGAGCTGCAGATCCAGCAGATGGTCGTCGAGAACACCGCGCTGCACGAGACGGCGTTCACCGTGTCGATCGAAGCGCGCCATCGCACGACGACCGGCATCTCGGCGCAAGACCGCGCCGCGACGATTCAGGCGATGCTCGATCCGAGTGCGACGGCCGCCGACTTCTTGCGACCGGGTCACACGTTTCCGCTGCGCTCGCGCGAAGGCGGCGTGCTGGTGCGCGCCGGTCAGACGGAGGCGTCCGTCGATCTCGCGCGCCTCGCCGGGTTCTATCCCGCGGGCGTCATCGTCGAGATCATGGCGGAAGACGGCACGATGATGCGCCTGCCGCAATTGCGCGAGTTCGCGAAGAAGCACGCGCTGCGGTTGATCACGGTCAAGGATCTCATCGCGCACCGCATGCGCACCGAGAAACTCGTGAAGCGCATCGCCGAGTTCGATCTGCCGACGGCGCACGGCCGCTTCCGCGGCATCGCCTACGAGACGACGATCGACAGCGTCGCGCACGTCGCGATGGTGTACGGCGACATCAGCGACGGCAAGGACGTGCTCGTGCGCGTGCACTCCGAGTGCTTGACGGGCGACGCACTGCACTCGATCCGCTGCGATTGCGCGGCGCAGCGCGATGCCGCGCTCGACTTGATCGTCAAAGAAGGCCGCGGAGTGCTGCTGTACCTCCATCAGGAAGGCCGCGGGATCGGCCTTGCGAACAAGCTGCGCGCCTACGAGCTGCAGGATCGCGGCGCGGATACCGTCGAGGCGAATCTCGCGCTCGGTCTCCCCGCGGACAAACGCGATTACGGCCTCGGGTCGCAGATGCTCGTCGATCTCGGCATCAAAGAGATGCGGCTGATCACGAACAATCCGAAGAAGATCGTCGGGCTCGAGGGCTACGGTCTGACGATCGTCGATCGCGTGCCGCTGCACGTCCAATCGACGCCGTTCAACGCGCGCTACATGGATACGAAACGCGACAAGATGGGTCACCTCTTCGAGGTGATCTCGTGAAGACGGCGGCCGATCGCGCGAGCGACACGCTGCCCGACGCGCGCGGCAGACGCGTCGCCGTCGTGTCGGCGTCGTTCTATGCCGATCTCGCCGCGTGGCTCGAGGACGGCGCGCGACGCGGCGCCGAGGCGTGCGGCGTCGCGAGCGACGCGATCGCCGTGCATCGCGTGCCCGGCTGTTTCGAATTGCCGCTCGCGGCGCGCCTCCTGATCGACTCGGGCCGGTACGACGCCGTCGTCGCGCTCGGCGTCGTCGTGCGTGGCGAGACGCCGCATTTCGATTACGTCGCGGGCGAATCGTCGCGCGGCATCATGGACGTCGCGCTCGCGACGCGCGTTCCGATCGGCTTCGGCGTCTTGACGACCGAGACGTTGGCGCAGGCCGAGGAGCGCGCCGATCCCGCGCGCGGCGACAAAGGCTTCGAAGCCGCGGTCGCGGCGCTGTCGGTGCTCGCGGTACGCGACTAGGCGATGCGTGCGGCGCGTGCGAATGCGCCCGGCATGGTGTTGGAAAGCGTCTGGTGGGCACCGGCCGAAGACGGGCGGCCCGCCGGCGTCGGCTACGTCGATCAGCGGGCGATCCCGCACGAGATACGGCGCGAGCGCGCGGAGCGGATCGACGAGATCGTCGAGACGATCGCGACGCTCGCCGTGCGCGGGGCGCCCGCGATCGGGATCTTCGGTGCCTACGGCGTCGCGCTCGCTCGCGAGCTCCATCCGGACGACGACGCGGCGTACCGGACGGCGGCCGCTCGCATTCGCGGAGCGCGACCGACGGCGGTGAACCTCGCATGGGGCGTCGATCGCGTGCTCGCCGCGGACGCGTCACCGCTCGACGAAGCGCGCGCGATCCACGACGAGCAACGCGCGGTCGATCGTGCGATCGGCGAGCACGGCGCATCGCTGATGCCGGAGCGCGGCGCGGTGTTGACGCACTGCAACACGGGCCCGCTCGCGACGGGCGGCAGCGGCACGGCGCTCGGTGCGATCTTCGCGGCACACGCCGCCGGGAAACGCCTCCATGTGTACGTCGACGAGACGCGCCCGCTGCTGCAGGGCGCGCGATTGACGACGTTCGAGCTCGCGCAGGGCGGCGTTCCCGCGACGCTGATCGCCGACGGCGCCGCGGCGGCGACGATGCGCGCGAAGAACGTCGTCGCGGTGATCGTCGGCGCGGATCGCATTGCGCGCAACGGCGACACGGCGAACAAGATCGGCACGTACGCCGTCGCGATCGCCGCCGCGCATCACGGCATCCCGTTCTACGTCGCGGCACCGCGCTCGACGATCGATTTCGACCTGCGCGACGGGAACGGCATCGAGATCGAGGAGCGCTCGGCGGGCGAACTCCGCGCCGTCGCGGGCGTGCGGACCGCGCCGGATGACGCCGCCGTCTACAACCCGGCGTTCGACGTCACGCCGGGCCGCCTGATCGCGGGCATCGTCACGGAGTACGGGGTCGCGCGGCCGCCCTACGACGAATCGATTCCCGACCTCGCGACGCGGCCGGCGTTCGGACTCCTGCCCCGATAGTTCGGTCATGAAGTTCTACGAGTTCATGGACAAGTCGCCGGCGATCGGCAAGGTCGTCGTCGTGGAGGGCGTCGAGCGGCTCTTCGCGGAGCGCGCGATCGCGGCGATCGTCGAGCGCACCCTCGCGCCCGAGGAGCGCGAGCTCAACCTGGATCGCTTCGTCGCCACGGAGATGGCGTCGTTCGGCGCGATCGAATCGGCGGTCGCGGCGTTTCCGTTTCTCGGCACGCGGCGCGTCGTGATCGTGCGCGGCGCGCACGACCTGCGCGTCGATCCGCGCCGCGCGCTGCTGAAGGTCGCGGAGGCCGTGCCCGAAGGCAACACGCTCGTCCTCGAAGACCTGGTGTCGCCCGCGAGCAAGCGGCCCGAACCGCTCGGCAAGCTGCTCGGCCGCGGCACGCTCCGCGTCGATACGTCGCCGTCGCCCGACGCGCGCGAGCGTTTCGTTCGCGAGACGCTCGCGGCGATCGGCGCGAGCGCGGACGCGCGCGCGATCGACGCGCTGGTCGACGGCGCTGCGGATCTCGCCGGCGTGCGGACGGACATCGAGAAGCTCGCGCTCGGCGGCGGCACGATCGCGCTCGACGACGTGGTGCGCGAGACGCTCGTGACGGAAGACGTGCGCGCCTACAAATACGCGAGCGCCGCCGTCGCCGGTCGCGCGAGCGAGGCGCTCGCGCTCGCGCACGAAATGTTCGCGAGCGATCCGCGCGGCGCGGCGATTCCGCTGCTCTCCGCGCTCGCGACCGAGTACGGCCTCGTCTGGGAGATCGCGCGACCCGGGGGCTCCCTCCCGGCGAAGGCCAGGTGGCGCGAACGCGAGTTGCGCGTGGTCGCGCGCGCGCTCGGCGAGCGCCGCGCGAAACTCGGATTCGAGCGCGCCGTGCGCGGCTTCGAGGCCTGCGTCACGGGTCGCGCCGACGATCCGCGTATCGTCGTGGATCTCGCGACGGCCGCCGCGGCGCGCGAGGCGTAGCGCCCCGCCCGAGCGAACCCGGAATCAGGAGATGGACGAATCCACATATGCCTCTCCCTTCTCGTGGAGATACGGAAGCGCGGCGCTCCGCGAACTGTTCTCCGAGGGCGAGCGCCGGCGTTTATGGCGGGCCGTCTGGGTGGAGCTCGCGCGCTCGCAGTCGCGCAGCGGACTCGTGAGCGCCGCGGAACTCGCGGACATCGCCGCGCACGCGCACGAGGTCGACATCGAGG
>CAJCIN010000274.1 GCA_903970385.1 Rhodospirillales bacterium
GAGATCTATCGCCGCAACGCCGCGTTCGCCCGCGACGCGCGCTCCTTCGGCGCGACGTTCGAAGCCGCCACAAAAAAATTGCGTGCGAGACTGGCCCAGGCGCTCAAACGCGTGGAGACGGTCCGCGTCGGCGCCGCGGCGGAAGCGGCGGCGATCGAAGCGACGGCGCGGCTCGGCATCGACAGCCATCGCACGGAGTTCGTCGCGCTCGAAGCGGCGGCGGCGCTCGCCGCGTGGGAAGGTCGCGACGTCGCGACGCCCACCGACGTCGCGCGCGTCTTTCCGCTCGCCGCGCGTTTGCGGCGCAGCCGCTTGCGCGTCGAAGCGCAGTCCGAACACCTCGCCGAGGATGCCGCGATCGAAGCCGCGCTCGAAGCGACGCTCGGCGAGGGCGCGAACGATCTGCCCGAAGAGCCGGTCGAACCCGCGCCGCGCATCGTCGTCGCGCCGGAGCTGACGCAGAAGACGCCGCTGACGGAACGTCCGCAGCGCGAGCGCGAAGGTCAACCGGTCGGAGCGCAGCCGCTCGGAGCGAACGGACGGCTCGACGTCGGCGCGACGTTACTCGACCGCGCCGCGTCGTCGCGCGCGGGCATCGCTCCCGAACCGAAAGAACCCGTCGACGCCGCCACGCCGCCGCGACTTTCGATTCTCGTCGTGGACGCGTCGCTCTCGACGCAGAAGAGTTCCGAGCTCGTGCGCGCCGCGACGCGCGAGCTGCTGCGTCCCGTCTACACCGAGCGCGAACGCGCCGCGCTCATCTCGTGCTGGGGGCCGCGCGCGACGATCGCCGTCGACGAGAACACGGGCCGCAACATCGATCTCGTCGCCGCGCGCCTCGACGAACTCGAGCCGGGCGCGGTACGCGCGCTGACGCCGCTGCCCGAAGCGCTCGAACTCGCGCGCACGATCGCCGAGCGATTCCGGCGCGCACACGCCGGCGCCGAGGTGGACGTCGCCGTCTTCAGCGACGGCCGCGCGAACGTTCCGCTCGGCGGCGAAGCGATGCTCGCGAAGGCGCTCGACGGCGACGGCGTGCGCGAACTCGGCGAGCTCGCCTCGGAGCAATGCCGGCACATCGCGTCGCAATTCGCGGGACGCGCGAAGCTCACGTGCGTCAATCTCGACGAGTACGAAGCGCACCCGTTGATGCGCGAAATCGCGACGCTCGCACGCGGCCGATACTTTCCGCTCTCGTCGGTAGTTGCTAAAATCCTCTAACTGCGATATAACAAGTACAACTACCCTGACGATGTCGAATCGGCCGTCGTCAGACGGCACGGTTCGCAGAAAGGTGACTACCGAACGATGGCAGTCAAGAAAAAAGCGACACGTAAGAAGGCCGCAAAGAAAACCACGGCCCGTAAGGCGGCCCCGAGAAAGAAATCAGCGGCCAAGAAAACGACGCGTAAGAAGTCGACCGTAAAGAAGTCGGCAGCCAAAAAGAAGACCGCGAAGAAAAAGACCGCCAAGAAAAAGACCGCCAAGAAGACGGTTCGCAAGACCGCCGGGCGCAAGAAGACCGCGAAAAAGACGGCGACGCGCCGCAAGGTCGCAAAGAAGGCCTAACCCCACAGGTGGGAACGAAACGAACCGCGTCGACAGGCGCGGTTCGTTTCGTGTCGTCCCGGCAACGCCGGCCTACGGCGTGACGAGCTCTCCGAAACGCGCGACGTCGTCGTCGTGACGGACACGGCGTCGCGGCAATTCGAACGGTCGCGCGAGATCGGTGACGGTCCCCGGAATTTCCGTGAACGCGGCGACGATGCCGAGCCGCTTCATCAGATCGAGCGTCACGGCGTCGAACTTTCCGGCGGGATACGCATACGTGACGGGCCGCACACCGCCGAGATACCGGCCGAAGCGGCTCACGCAGCCGCCCGCTTCCGCCGTCTGGCCCGCGCGATCGAGCGTCGAGAGATCGAGATGCATCGTGCCGTGGCACGTCACTTCCATGCCGGCCGCGCGCATCGCGCGCATCTCGCGCCACGTCAGGTGACGCGGCGTGCCGACGAAGCCGCTCGAGACGAAGAACGTTCCGCGCGCGCCGTACTTGCGCAAGAGCGGCGTCGCGACCGTCGCCGCATCTTCGTAGCCGTCGTCGAACGTCAGCACGACGGCTCGCTGCGGCCGCCGCCCGCGCGCGAGGTCGCGCGCCAACTCTTCCGCCGTGATCGTCGCGATACGATGGTCGCGGAGATAGCGCAGCTGCGCCTCGAACGCGGCGGGCTCGACCGTGAGATCGCGACCGACGGCGTCGCGCGGCACGACGGCGTCGACCTTGTGATACATCAACACCGGCACGCCCGGCCACGTCGCGGCGGCCGACGGCCGCTGCGCGACCGTGACGAGCATCGCGAACGCGAGGCACGCGAGATGCCGCGACCGCTTCACGGCGTGCCCGCGACGATCGTGGAGGCGTTGCGGAACGCGAGCGTGCCCGCGGCGTGCGACGGCGCGTTCGCGAGTGTATCGACGGCGTAGAGCGAGACGAGATGCACGGGCGGGTTGAGATCGTCCGGCAGCGGGATCGTCACGGCGCGCCACCCGCTCCAGTCGACCGCGCGTGCGAGCGTCAACGCGCGCCGCTCGCCGAGAACGTTGACGAAGGCGGCGCGCACGCCGACGCCGCTGCGGTCGCCCTCGATCTCGACCGTGAACGATTGCGGCTCGCCCGGCAACGGAACGTCGTTCATCGGTGCGTACGCCGCGCGCGCGCCGCTCGTGAAATCGTACGCGAGCGAGAGCGACGGCCGATCCGAGAACGCGAGCGCGCTGCGATGCCGTCCGACGAGCAACGTCGCTTCCGCGCGCGCGCCGCCCGCGGTCGCGACGATGCGCGCGTTGCGCGCCGGCGCGACGTAGCTCGCCGCAGGGCCGAAGCGGCCGCGATCGCTCGACCAGCGCACGCGATCGCCGAGCGCGACGAGCCGCCCGCGCGCGTCGAAGCCGCGTGCGACGAACGTGACGAGTGCGCCCGGATCCGGATCGCGCACCGCGGGCGCGATCTCGAGACGCGCGAGATGCGTCACGACGTCGATCGGCACCGCCGCCACCGTGCTTCCGCTGCGCAGCGTCGCGATCCGCGACGTCTTTGCGACGCGCACGATCGCCGACGCCGGTCCGCGCGACGCGAGGAGATGGCCCGCGGCATCGACGACGGCGAGCGAGACGGCGACGACGGTGTCGGGCAACGCGACGACGCGCGCCGGCCGCACGACGAGCCGCGCGGGCGGACCGACCGGCGCGTCGCTATAAACGAAGAGTCCGTCGGCGACAGCGCGTTCTTCGCCGTCGCTCGGCGTGTTGAGGACGCTCGCCGCGTTCTCACCGAGCACGCGCGCGACGACCGTCGCGGAGCCGCCCGAATCGAAGGCCATCGCGCTCGTCGCGCCGAGTCCGACCATCAGCGCCGCGAACTGCGGCCGCGTCACGCCGACCGACGACGCGCTGCGTCCGTCGACGGCGACGAGCAGCAGTTCGCCCGTCGCGGTCAGCGCCGCACCGGAGACGGGAAAACGCCGGTCGCGTTCTTCGGGCGCGGGCGCGTTCGGATCGACGGCCGGTGCGCCGGCGGCGACGAGCAGCGGTCCGCCGCCGACGGCATTCGCGATCGCCGGGAGCGCCGGGTTCGTCGCGACGTCGAGATGCAACGTGTCGCCTTCGTTCGGCAACGCGCCGAGCGCGCGCGCCGCGGGCCCGAAGCCGAGCACGACGCCCGCGACGTTCCCCGCGCCGAATCGCGCGGCGGCGACGCGATACGTGCCCGAGAGATCCGTCGCGACATGCGCTTCGTCGACCGGAACGAGTTGCACGATCGACACGTCGGGGTTCGGTTTCGGTACGCCGTAGGCCGGCGTCAGCACCGTCGCGCCGCCCTGCGGCGGCCATTCGTTCACGCCCGTGAGCGGAATCGTCGTCGAACCGTACGTGACGGTGCCGGAGAACGACACGTTTTCGAAGGCGATCGAACGATCCGCGTGCACGTCGAGCACGACGCGTTTGGAGGGCGTGCGCAGCAACGCGCCGTCGCGCACGACGAGGTTGAGCGGCTGGTTCGTCTGCCCGATATCGAAGTAGTCGGCGTTCACGCCGGCGACGGCGCCCGTACGGCGCGCCATCGACGAAACGGTTTCGCCGGGCGACACGAGCCGGTCGTTCGCGACGACGGTCGAGAAGCGAACCGTCGGTTCGTGCGGATCGATCGCGACGACGGTGACGACGAGCGGCCCGTCCGTCGTCTGCACGCGATAGCTGCCGCGGCGAACGCCCGGCGCGACGAACTCCGAATCGAACGACTGCGCGGTCACGATCGGAAACGGCGCCGGCGGCGCGAGCGATTCGGGAAGCGGCGGGATCATCATCACGGCGTCGGCCGCACTTCGGGGATCGGCGTCGCGAGCGCGGCCGGGGCCACGAGCGTCGGCGCGGCCGCCGTGCTATAGATGAAGAGCGCGTCCGAGACCCATCGCTCCGCGCTGTTGTCCGACGGCACGTTGCGCACCGTGACGCCGGCGTCGCCGGGTGCGCGCGAGACCATCGTGACGCTGCCGCCGGAGTCGAGCGCCATCGCGTCCGTCACGCCGAACCGGATGAGCAGATCGGCGAATTCCGGGCGCGTCATGCCGATGGATCGCTCGGGATGACGGCCGTCGACCGCGACGAGCAACAGATGATCGTCGGCTTGCCGCCCGAGCGCGACGACGGGCCAGCGATAGTCGCGCTCGTCCGGGGCGGGCGCGTTCGGATCTTCGTACCACGCGCCGTCGCGCACGAGAATCGGTCCGCCGCCGATTCCGGCGACGGCGCCGTCGACGCGCGGATCGATGCGGTACGTGACGTCGATCGTCTCACCGGGGCGCACCACCGCGTGCGTCGACGCACCGAACGCGACGCCGAACGTCACGGGCTGCGGCTGCGACGCATCGGTCACGCGCGTCACGCGATAGCGGTTCGCGCGACCCGTCGGCTCGAGCGCGGCGAACGTCACGCCGGCGGCGGCGGGCAGCGTCTTGCCGAACGCGGTCGTGATCACGGTCGCCGCTCCGGCGGGCCAGTTGTTCAATTGCGTGACGGGGTACGTGCGATCGCCCGCGCGGACGGAACCCACGATGCGGAAGAGATCGAAGCGCACGTGGTTGCCCTTGTCGATCACGAGCGCCGCGCGCTCGACCGGTCCGCGCACGATCTGGCCGCCGCGTTCGAGCATGCCTTGCGGTTGATACGTCCGGCCGATGTCGAAGTAGTCGCCGTTGACGCCCGCGACGGCACCGGTGCGCGTCCCCATCGCCGACGTGCGTTCGCCGTTCGAAACCACGTGATCTTCCGCGATCGCCGTGTCGAAGCGGAGCGTCGGTTCCGACGGATCGATCGCGAGCACGTTGACGGCGAGCGGCCCGCGCTCCGTCTGCATCGTGTAGAGCGCGAAGCCGATGCCCGGCGCCGTCGTGTCGAGATGCACCGACGTGAGCTTCGGCTCGTCCGCGATCTCGCGGATCAGCTTCTCGAACGCGCGCAGATCGCGCGAGCCGTCCGCGAGCCAGCCGAACGGTTGCGCGACGTCGTGCACTTCGCCGGCCGCGTCGAACGGAACGCGATCGAGCGAACCCGCGATCTTCTTCGACCCGATGCCGCCTTCACCGAAGATCAGATTGCCGTGCAACCCGTGCAGCCGATGGAGGGACGACAGTTCGAACGCGACGTCGTCGAGACGCAGCGTGCCGCGAAGATCGCGCGCGAACGTGAGATCGACGTCGCGCAGCATCCCGCTCGCGCGCGGCGTCTGCGAATCCTCGAGGAACGGCGCGAACGCGCCGGCAGGGAGCGCCACGGCGCTCACGGTTTGATCCGAAGCACCGCCGTTTGTCGCAACTCTCGCGACGATCGGGTACGTCGTCGCGCCGTCGCGAAGCGCGAGCGTTCCGTCGAACACCGGGGTGACGCCGCCGAACGCGAGCTTGCCGTCGATCGCTTCGAGTGCGATCGCACCGACGGCGGCGCGGCCGTCGTTCACGTCGACGCGCGCGTGAGGAAACGCGCGTTCGAACCCGGCGAGACCGTCGACGCTCGCGCGCGGATCGGGGATCGTGACCGCGGCACCCTCGAGGCGAACGCGCGGCGACGATCCGCCGCGGACGACGGCCCGGCGCGCACGCAGATCGTCGCCGACGACGAGCCCGTCGACGACCCACGCGCCGCCGCTATAGCGCGCGGACGTCGCATCGACGCGCGTACCGAGCGTGCTCGCCGCCTGGCGAACGAAGATCTCGCGTTCGATCGGTCCCCGCGCGAAGAAAGCGATCGCCGCCACCGCGATCGCGACGAGCGCGAAGGCGGTCACGATGCGTGCGAAGGTTCGGTTACGTCCCGTCATGATCCCGACCGGGGATTCTCCGCAGCGACCGGCGCAACACCTTCCGCCATGCCGAAATCCATCGTCACCACGATCGCCTGCATCGCCGC
>CAJCIN010000275.1 GCA_903970385.1 Rhodospirillales bacterium
GTCCGTGCGTTCGGCGCGCGTCGCGAGCCACGCGCGAGGCGTCGCCGGAACGAAGGCGACCGACGTCGCGGCCGCCGCGAACTCCGCGCGCGTCACACCGGCGGCAGGCTCGAGGCGAACGTGCCGGCGGCCGCGACGATCGACTCGGGTGACGCGAGGTGCGTGCCGATCGCGGCCGATACGTCGTCGCGCGAAACGGCATCGAGGCGCTCGCGATACGTATCCACGTAATCGTCGGCGAGGCCGTAATACGCCATCCGTTCGAGCTGCGCGCAGATGCCCGCGTTCGTCGCGAGCGCGACGGCTTGCGAACCCGCCATCGAGTTCCGTTGCTGCACGAGCTCCCGCTCGGTCGGGCCCGTCGCGGCGTAATCGTCGAGGACCGCGCGAGCCGACTCGATCGCACGATCGACGTTCGCCGGATTGACGCTGACGCCGATGCGCCACGGGCCGGGCAATTTGCCGCCCGCGAGAAACGCGCTCGTGACGCCGTACGTGAGCCCTTCGCGATCGCGCAGTTGCAGGCCGAGCCGCGAGCTGAGCGTCGACTGGCCGAGGATGCCGTTCGCGATCGTCGCAGCGATGAAATCGTCGTCCGCGCGCACGAGCGACGTCGCGCGACCGATCAGGATGTCGACGTTCGCCTTGCGTTCGAGTTCGACGTCGGAACGGATGCGGCGTGGTGGCCGCGCGCGGATCGCGACGCCGGCCGCATCGCTCGCGACGTCGCCGGACGCGAAGGCGAGACTGCCGAGCGTCGCGTCGAGCATGCGTCCGAACTCGGCGGTCACCGGCGAGCCGGCGGCCGAGACGAAGGGCGCGACGCGCAACACGCGCTCGCTCCAGAACGCGCGGACGTCGTCGACGCCGATCGACTCCACGCTCGCGAGCAGCGCGTCGACGTCGCCGAACGTGTTCGGGTCGTTCGGTTCGTACGCGAGCTCGAGAAAACGTTGCATCGCTCGCCACGAGGTGTTCGTGCGCGCCAGTCGCAACGAGCCGGCGATCTCGGCTTTGACGAGCGCCAATTCCGCTTCGTCGAACCGCGGCGCTCGCAGTTCCTCCGCGAGGGTTTCCAGCAGCAACGGCAACCGGTCGGCCGTGCATGCCGCCGCGAAGCGAAACGCGAGCGCGTCGTAGCCCGACGAGACCTCGTCGTCCACGCCGTACGAACGCCGGACGCCCGAACGCTCGAGACGCTCCTCGATCGTTCGCCGTTCGTCGGCGACGGTGCCGCGCGAGAGCATCTCCGAGACGACCGTCGCGAGCAACGGCCGGTCCGTCGCGAACGCGGGCCCGGCTTGGAGCAGACCGCGCACGTGCACGGTCGGATTGCCGCGATTCTCCACGTAACGCCACGCGACGCCGTTCGCGCTGCGCTCTGCCGTGAATCGGCGTGCGAACGGCAAACGGCGGTATGCGTTCGGCGGCGCGAGCGGAGCGGCCGGAACGGGCGCTTCGGGCACCGGCCGCACCGCGACCGGCTCGAAGGGCACCACGTCGAACGTCTTCGCCGTTCCCGGCACGAGCGTGCCGAGCGTGCGATTGTCCTCGTGCAGATACGCGCGAGCGGCGTCGCGCACCGCTTCGGCCGTAACGTGCGAGATGCGCTCGACGTAATCGTCGTCGAGGCGCCACGTTCCGACCGCTTCGAACTCGCCGAGCCGCTGCGCGAGCCCGAGCGTTCCGTCGCGCGCGAACGCGCGCTGCACGGCGAGCTGCGTTTGCGCCCGCTCGATCTCCGCCCGTTCGGGCCCGAAGTTGCAGAGCGTCTCGACGACGCGTTCGATCTCGCCGCGAACGTCGCTCGCCGCGACGCCGGGCCGCACGTTCGCGACGATCTGGAAAAGGCCGGGATCGCGCGAGCCCCAATTCCACGCCGACGCTTCCAGCGCGAGACCCGTGTCGACGAGCGCGCGCGAGAGACGGCTCGTGCGGCCGCGTCCGAGCACGCGCGCGAGAATCTCGAGCGCGTAGCCGTCGTTCTCCGCGGGCATCGCCGCTCCGCGCCGCGCGAGCTCGTCGTTCGAGAGCACCGTGCGCTGACCGAGCGCCGCGGGCGTGTGGAACGCGAACGCGACGATCGACGTCTCGCCGGGCCGCTTGACCACGACGCTGCGTTCGCCCGCCTGCGGCGGCTCTTCCGTATGGACGTCCGGAATCGCGTGAGCGGAGCGCGGAAGCGCGCCGAAGTGCCGCTCGATCAGCTCGCGCGTGCGATCGGCGTCGAAGTCGCCGACGACGAACGCCGTCGCGTTGTTCGGCTGATAGAACGTGTCGTAGAGCTCGCGTAGCCGCGTCGTCGGCACGCCTTCGACGTCGGTACGCCAACCGATCGTCGGGTGGTGATACGGGTGCTCGCGAAACGCGGTCGCCGTCACCGCGGAGGACAGGACGCGCGCCGAATTACCGTCGTTGCGCTCGAGCTCGTTGCGCACGACCGTCATCTCCGATTGCCGGTCCGCGTCCGCGACGAAGGCGTTGCGCATCCGGTCCGCCTCCATCTCGATCGCGAGCTCGAGATACCCCGAAGGTACGGTCTCGAAGTAATTCGTGCGATCGATCCACGTCGTCGCATTCTTCGCGGCACCGATCTCGTTCATCACGTCGGCGAACGCCCGGCCGACGCGGCGGTTGTTCGCGGGCGTTCCCTTGAAGAGCATGTGCTCGAGCAGATGCGACGAGCCGGTATACCCGACGGCCTCGTTACGCGCACCGACGCGATAGACGACGAGCAGCGTCGCGACCGGCGCGGCGTCCGCCGGCACGAAGACCACCTTGAGCCCGTTGTCGAGCGAGAATTCGTGCGTGGCGAGCGGAGCCGTCGAAAGCATCTCCGCTACGTTTCCGTCGCTGCGACCGCCGCCCTACCCGCTCGTTATAATTCGGCGAGAACGCGATCGCCGAACGTCACCGTCGTGAGCCCGGGCTCCGCACCGCGCGCGATGTCGCCCGTGCGCGCGCCCTTCGCGATCGCGCCTTCGACGGCGGCCTCGATCCGCGCCGCGCTCGTTTCGTCGGCGAGGCTGTAGCGGCACAGGAGCGCGGCCGAGAGGATCGCGGCGATCGGGTTCGCGATGCCTTTGCCCGCGATGTCGGGCGCGCTGCCGCTGATCGGCTCGTACAGACCGAAGCGGCCGTGCTCGTGCTCGCGTGCGCCGAGCGTCGCGCTCGGAAGATTCCCGAGCGAACCCGTCAACATCCCGGCCTCGTCGCTCAAGATGTCGCCGAAGGTGTTCTCCGTGAGCATCACGTCGAAGCGTTGCGGGTCGCGGACGAGCTGCATCGCGGCGTTGTCGACGAGCAAGTGATCGAGCGTCACGTCCGCGTACGCCTCGGCGTGCACGGCGACCACGACGCGCCGCCACAGGCGACCGCTCTCGAGCACGTTCTGCTTGTCGACCGACGTCACGCGCTTGCGGCGCGCGCGCGCGAGCTCGAAGGCGACGCGGGCGATCCGCTCGATCTCCGGTGCGCGATAGACGAGCGTGTCGACGGCCGTCTCGACGCCGTCGATCTCACGCGTGTACTTCGGCTCGCCGAAATACAAGCCCGACGTCGTCTCGCGCACGACGACGAGATCGAGGTCGCGCACGAACTCCGGCTTCAGGCTCGACGCCGTCTCCAGGCCGGGCAGAAGCTTGACCGGCCGAAGGTTCGCGAAGAGATCGAAGTGCTTGCGCAGCTGCAGGATCGCGTA
>CAJCIN010000276.1 GCA_903970385.1 Rhodospirillales bacterium
AAGTCTTACGACTTTCGTACGATCGAGAAACATTGGCAAAACGAGTGGGAGCGTAGCGGCCTGTACGTCGCGCGCGACGACGATCCGCGCGAGAAGCGCTACGTGCTCGAAATGCTCCCGTATCCGTCGGGCGATCTGCACGTCGGACACGCGAAGAACTACACGCTCGGCGATGCGATCGCGCGCATGAGTCGCATGCGCGGATACAACGTCGTCCATCCGATGGGTTTCGACGCGTTCGGCCTTCCCGCGGAGAACGCGGCGATCGAACGCGGCATCGATCCGAACCTCTGGACGCGCAGCAACATCGCGAACATGGAACGCCAGATTCGCTTGATGGGCACGGGCTACGACTGGTCGCGCGAACTCGCGACCTGCGACCCGTCGTACTATCGTTGGAATCAGTGGCTCTTCTTACGGCTTTACGAAGACGGGCTCGCGTACAAACGTGAAGCGCCCGTGAACTGGTGCCCGAAAGACCAAACCGTTCTCGCGAACGAGCAAGTCGAAGACGGGCGCTGCTGGCGTTGCGGATCGCTCGTGGAGCGGCGCAATCTCTCGCAGTGGTTCCTAAAAATAACGGCGTACGCCGATCGGCTCCTCGCGGGCATCGACACGCTCGATGGCTGGCCCGACAAGATTCGCACGATGCAACGAAACTGGATCGGGCGGAGCGAGGGCGTGACGTTCTCGTTCGATATCCCCGATCTCGACGAACGCATTGCGGTCTACACGACGCGCGTCGACACGCTGTTCGGCGTCACGTACTTGGCGCTGGCGGCCGAGCACCCGCTGGTTGCGAAGCTCCTCGACCACCACCCCTCGCACCGCGCGGCCGTCGACGCCTTTACCGCCACGTTGAAGAACAAGTCGGAGCTCGAGCGCACGAGCCTGATGGAAAAGAGCGGCGTGTTCACGGGCGCGTATGCGCGCAACCCGCTTTCGAACGAGCGCATCCCGATTTGGATCACGAACTACGTGCTGGCCGAGTATGGCACGGGCGCCGTCATGGGCGTGCCCGCGCACGACGAACGGGATTTCGAGTTCGCCCACAAGATGGGTCTCCCGATCGCTCGTGTGATCGAAGACCCGCATGCGCCGGCCGAGGGCCCGGTTGTCGCGGCGTTCGTCGAGGACGGGCGTTTGATCGCAAGCGCCGAGTTCACCGAGATGCTCTCCGAGCGAGCGCGCCGCGCGATCGGCGATCGCCTCGTCGCCCTCGGCCGCGGCGAATGGACGGTCAACTATCGCATTCGCGATTGGCTGATCTCACGTCAGCGGTACTGGGGCACGCCGATTCCGATCGTGTATTGTCCGATCGACGGCGAGGTGGCGGTTCCCGACGACGCGCTGCCGGTCGTGCTACCGGCCGACGTCCCGATCACGGGCGAAGGTTCGCCGCTCGCGCGCGACGCCGCGTTCATCGAAACGACGTGCCCGCATTGCGGCGGGCCGGCGCGGCGGGAGAGCGACACGATGGACACGTTCTTCGAATCGTCGTGGTACTACGTGCGGTATCTCGACCCGCACGACGCGCTCAAGCCGTTCGACAGCGCGCGGGTCGACCCATGGCTGAACGTCGACCAGTACATCGGCGGCTCCGAGCATGCCGTCCTGCACCTGCTCTACGCGCGGTTCTTCTACAAGTATTTCCACGACAACGGCTGGCTGCACGGGCCCGACGAACCGTTCCAGCGCCTCTTCAATCAGGGCATGGTGTTGCGCAACGGCGAGAAGATGTCCAAGAGCCGCGGCAATGTCGTCGGCGTCGACGAGACGGCCGAACGCCACGGGGTCGACGCGATGCGCCTGTTCCTGCTCAAAGCGACGCCGCCCGAAGACACGATGGAGTGGACCGACGACGGCATCGCGGGCCGCGTGCGGTTCCTGGACCGCGTGTGGCGCGCCGCCGAGCCGCTGGCGGACCGCGTCCGCACCGTGCCGCTCACCGCGCTACCCCACACCGCGGACGACGCGCAGCGCGGGCTCGTGCGGGCGCTGCACGCTGCGCTCAAGTCCGGCGCCGAAGAAACGCAAACTCGACGCTTTCACTACAACACGACGCTCGCGCGGCTCGACGAATTAGTCAATGCCTTGACGAAGTTCGGCCAGACGTCCGATGCCGCCGCCGTGCCCGCGTTCCTCTACGCCGCGCACGCGCTGCCGATCGTGCTAGCGCCGTTCGCGCCGCACGTTGCCGAGGAGTTGTGGCACCGCTATGGCTACGCTACCTCGGTTCACGTCGAGCGCTGGATCGGCTTTGACACCGCGGCCTTGGCGGTCGACCGGATCGAACTGGTCGTCCAGATCAACGGAAAGATCCGCGCGCGCCTCGATGTGGCCCCCGACATCGGGGAGAACGCCGCGCTCGAAGCCGCTTATGCCGATCCGAACGTGCGAGCATATCTCGACGGCAAATCGATCCGCAAGCAAATCTTCGTGCCGGGCAAGCTGCTGAACTTCGTCGTCGGCTAGTCCGGCTAGACCTCTTGCGTCTCGTACATCAGGATCGACGCGCCGCCGGTCGCGAAATTCGCGACGTCGGCCCCGGCCGCCATGCCTTCTTTCGAGCCGAATCCGGCCTGCACGTCGGCCATGCTGTCGAACTCGAGGATCGCGATCAAGAAGTACGGCGGCTCGCCGGCCGCAGCGGCTAACTGGCCACGGTTGACGGTGTACTTGCGAAGTTTCGGAATCTGCTTCGCGATCGGAATGTGCGTCCCGAAGTAATATGCTTCGAACGCCGCCGGATCCGTAGG
>CAJCIN010000277.1 GCA_903970385.1 Rhodospirillales bacterium
GACGTCGGAGCATGTACTTCTCCCACTCAACTAGGAATATGGTCCGATGGTAGCAGGGCAGAGCGACCGGTGTCCCGTGACCTTTCACACAGTCTGGGACACGATTTCAACGCCGTCGGTGCGGTGGGACACTCTTGCGGAATTGCGGTGCATTCGTCGACACGACGATCACGCCGCGCATGCTGTTGAGATTGTAGAAATCGAGATCGCCGAAGTAGTAGGTGCCCGACGCGGGGACCGTGATCGGTTGCGAATAGCAGAGGACCGTCGCGACCGCGGGAATCTCACCGGTCGACCAGTCGGCGGTATCGCTCAGCATCGATCCGACGGGGGAGAATGCCGCCGACGGAAACGTATAGGTCGCCGGAAAACTCGTGCTCTCCAAGCCGGCCGCCGAATGCGACGTGCCGTCCGTACCGGATGCGGCGGCGGGATCGACGTTCACGAACTGAATCGTGTCGGCCGGGCGTAGCGAGATCGGTGCCGACTGCAGCGGATAATCGCCCGCCGAGTCGACGATCGCGTATCCGTACAGCGTGCCGTACGTCGCGTCGACCGGCGACTCGTCTTCGATGTACGAGCCGACGGCGATGTAGACCGAGTTCGCGACGGGCGTGCCGCACGTGGCCGGCACGACGGTCGCACTTGCGGACGGCGTCGTCGATGCCGCGGCCGACGCGGACGCACTGGCCGACGGCGACGCGGACGAACCGGGCGATGCGCTCGCCGTCGCGGTCGCCGTGCCCGAGGGCAACGTCAGCGGCGCGTAATTCGCATGCGAGCAGCCGGCGATCGCGATGCCGCCGGCAACGAGCGCGAGAAACACGAAACGTGATTGAAGACGCATCCTACTGTCCCGTAAGGGGGATGACGACCGTCGCGTTCGCTGAGAGATCCGAGCGCGTCGCGTTGAGCGTCACCGAGGGCGAACTCGCGAGCGCGGCCGCCGCGCCCGACGGGAACGGGAAGACCGCTTGCCAATGGCCGGCCGTTTGCGGCGAGAGCTGCACGCTGAACCCGCCGCCGTACGTGAGCGTCAGACGCTGCACGTTGTTGGACACGACCGCGTTCACGGTCACGACCTTACCGTTCCACGGCAACGCCGGCGAGACGGTGGCGTAGTAGATCTTCAGCGCGTCGCCGTCGTTCGCCGCGGTCGTCGGCGGTAGCGTGCCGTACGTGTAGCCCGGTCCGTTGCCGCCCGCGTTCGCATTCGGCGGACTGGAGTACGCGGGATTCGGCGTCGAGCGTGCGCTCGCGGTCGCAGCCGGCGCCGGCGTCGGCGCCGCGACGGGTTCCGGCGTCGGCAGCGAACGCGATTTTCCGTGCCGGCGTTCCGGCGGTAGCGGGCGTTCCGTCGGAAGCACGGTCGTCGGCGGCAGCGTCGGAAGCGGCGCGGCGGCGTCGACCTTCGGCAATCCGCGGTCGAGTGCATGGTCGCCCGGCACGATGATGTGCGGCGTCACCGTGATGACGAGTTCGTTGCGGTCGTTGCTCACTTGGCCGTCGCGGAAGACGGGGCCGACGAGCGGCAGATCGCCGAGCAGCGGGATCTTCGTCTCGTTGCGCGTGTTCGATTCCTGGATCAGGCCGCCGATGATCAGCGTCTCGCCGTCGTGCAACGCGACCGTCGTCTGCGTATCGCGCGTCGAGATCTGCGGGATGCCGTTGAGGAGACCCGTCTCGCTGTTGACGGTCGGATGCAGCAGCACGCTGATGAAATCGCCCGCGTTGACGATCGGCGTGATGTCGAGCGTCACGCCGGTTTGGAACGTCTGCAACTGCGTCGTCGCGACGGTGCCGGCTCCGCCGCCCGCCGTCGTCTGGATCGAGATCGTATCGCCCGCGCGGATGCTCGCGGTGCGTCCGGAGATCGTGGTGATCCGCGGATTCGCGAGCACCCGCCCGTGACCGTTCGCGACCGCGAGGTTGAGCGTGAGCCCGAGCGAGAGCGGCGTGCGCGTGAGCGGTGCGAGCCCGAGGAGGCGTTGCGCGTTCCCCGCGGCGTCGTTCGGCGGCGTGACCTCGGTATAGTTCGTCGAGATCAGCGGCGTGTTGAAATTCAAGCCCAGATTCTTCGAATAGTTCTCGTCGAGTTCGAGCACTTGCGTGTCGAGCACGACGAGCTTCTGCGCGACGTCGAGCTGATCGATCAACTGCTTCGCGATCTGCATGCTCGAGGGGCTTCCGGCGATGATCAGCTGATTCGTGTTCGGCGCGACCGTGATGCGCAGATCGGGCGCCGCCTGCGCGAGCGAAGACGTCACGGTCGAGGCGATGTCCGTCGCACTCGTCGACGACGCGCCGTTGACGCCCGGCAGCGCCGCGCGCAACGTGTACACTTCGAAGGCTTGGTTGCCGACGCCGATCGTATCGGCGGAAAGGCCCGGCTGCACGACCGGAAACGGCGCCGCGCCTCCACCGGGATTCGTGTTGAGCTGATCGACCGCGTCGGCGATGCGACGCTGCTCGGATGCGTTGCCGTACACGGTCACCGCGTTGAGCCCTTTGTCGACGCTCAGCGTGATGTTCGGAAAGGAGCGCTTGACCAGATCGCCGACCGAACCCGCATCGTAGAATTGAACGCGATACAACTGCGTGTACCGCACGTTCGGTCCGGGCTCGTCGAGACGGACGGCGAGGTCTTTCGCACGGCGCACGCCGTCGGGATCGCCCGTGAATACGAGACTGCTGCCGGCGACGGCGACGCGCACGCCGTGCACGGAGTCCGCGATCTCGCGCGCCACCGCATGCGGCGACGTCTGCGTGATGCGAACGGTGTCGCTCCCTTCGGCCACGCGAGCGGCGGGTGCCGGCGTCGCCGGTGCCGCGTCGAGCGCGGCGACGAGCGCGTTGATCTGTTGCGTGTCGTTCGGCGTCGCGCTGACGATCACGGACGCGCCGCCCGGTCCGGCTGCGATGCGCGCCGCCGGAAAGAGCGCGCGCACTTGCGGAACGACCGACGACGCGCGCACGACGTGGAGCGGGAGCGCTTCCGCGCTCGGTGCGAGCGGGCTCTTCACATCGAGCCCGGCGAGGACGGCTCGCATCGCCGTGACGTCGTTCGGCCCGGCGACGACGATGACGGTGTTCGCGTTCGCATCGACGGTCACGCGATCGTGCGGGTAGAGTTCCCGGAGAACGCGTGCGGCACGCTCGGCCGGAATCTGTCCGAGCGCGA
>CAJCIN010000278.1 GCA_903970385.1 Rhodospirillales bacterium
TCGCACGACAGCATCGTCGAGACCCCGTCACCGGTGAGCGCGGCGAGTTGCTCGTTTTTCAGTTCGACGAAAAAGGTCGTCGCAAACTCGATCGCAGCGCTGGACGGGCAGATCGCCCGCTGGGTTTCTCGTATGGTCATCTTCCTCGTTCGCATTCACGCTCCGGATAGCGTAAACGATCGACGAACGACGATCTGTTCGAAAACACACACGACGTCCGAATGGCGGAAAAACAATAGCCGCGACATCTCACGGCTCTTGCCTCGTATTCTAGCGTAGGTCGCGCTCACGGAAAACGTCCGTCGGCGAGCCTTCGATATGCTCGGGTGGCTCTTGCGATTTCAAGTCGCCCTCCTTTTGCGGCTACGATGCTATCTGCAGATGTCCGCACTGTACGCTCAATCATCGAGGAAGTAAAGGCTCAATCGAAGCGTAGCGAGAGCATGCTGATCGACGCGGACTCGATGCCGCTCGTCAGGACCGTCGTCGCGGTGCGGCGCTGCGCGAATGCGTACAGCAAGGGGAGATAGTGTTCGATCGTGGGCACGCTCGAAGCGGCATCGGGCCCGGCGAGATCGAGCAGCGGCGCCGCGTCGCCGGCGACGGCGGCCGCCGTGACGCGCTCCTCGAAGCGCGTCGCCCAATCGTATGCCGGCATGCCGTCGCCGTATCGCATCGTGTGCAGGTTGTGCACGACGTTCCCCGTCCCGACGATGAGCACGCCTTCGTCGCGTAGCGGTTCGAGGCGCGACGCGATCGCGAAGTGGTCGGCGAGGCCGATCCGCCCGTCCAGCGAGAGTTGCACGACGGGCACGTCGGCGCGTTCGAACAGGTGCGTCAGGACGGACCACGTCCCGTGGTCGAGCCCCCAGGCCTCGTCGAGCGCCACGTCCGTCGGTGCGAGGAGGTCGCGGACGCGCGCCGCGAGCGCCGGATCTCCCGGCGCCGGATAATCGAACGCGTGGAGCGCCCGCGGGAAGTTGCCGAAATCGTGGATCGTCGTCGGACGCGCCTGCGCGGTGACGCGCGAGCCGCGGACGTACCAATGAGCCGATACGACGAGCACGGCGCGTGGCGCCGGCATGGACGCCGTGACCGCACGCCACGCGTCGGTGTAGCGATTGCGCTCGAGGGCGTTCATCGGGCTGCCGTGGCCGAAGAACAAGGCCGGCATCCGGTGCTGCGACGTCATGCAAGAGACGTTCGGCGCACGCCGCGGAAGTCCGACCCCGCAGCCTGCTAGGACTTTGCGGCCCTTCTGCGGCCCCGTCACATTCGGGAAAAGGGCTCGCTACGGACCTTCGGGTAACGGACTGTTCCGCCGCCCTGCCACCGGCGGAAAGAAACTTTCCATATAGGAGACCTCATGCGCATCGGTATCAACGGCTTCGGACGCATCGGCCGGAACTTCACGAAAGCTCTGCTCGAGCGGCACCCCGGAGTCGAGATCGCCGCGGTCAACGACCTGACGAGCCCCGCCGAATGCGCCCACCTCTTCAAATACGATTCGAACTACGGCACGTTCGCGGGCGACGTCCGCGCGACGGACGGCGGCATCACGATCGACGGAAAGCCGATCAAGGTCTTCGCGGAACGCGATCCGGGCAAGATTCCGTGGAAAGATTCCGGAGTCGACGTCGTCATCGAGTCGACCGGTCTCTTCACCGATGCGATCAAAGCGCGCGCGCACATCGACGGCGGCGGTGCGAAGAAAGTCATCATCTCGGCGCCCGCCAAGGGCGAGGACATCACGATCGTGCTCGGCGTCAATCACGGCGCGTACGATCCCGAGAAGCACCACGTCATCTCGAACGCATCGTGCACGACGAACTGCCTCGCGACCGCGCTCAAGCCCGTCGTCGACAACCTCGGCTGGGTCAAGGGCTTCATGACGACCGTGCACTCGTACACGAACGATCAGAACATCCTCGACGCACCGCACAAGGATCTGCGCCGCGCGCGCAACGCGGCGACCAATATCGTGCCGACGTCGACGGGCGCGGCCAAAGCCTTGTTCCTGACGATCCCCGAGATCGAGGGCACGTTCGACGGGTTCGCGCTGCGCGTACCGACGCCGACCGTCTCGATGATCTATCTCGTCGCGGTCGTGAAGAAAGAAACGACGAAGGACGAGCTCAACGCGATCTTGCGCGGCGCCGCGAACGCGGGCGATCTCAAGGACATCGTGGGTTACAGCGACGAGGAACTCGTGTCGAGCGATTTCAAGCGCTCGTCCTACAGCTCGATCATCGATGCGAAGCTCAACAACGCGAACGGCGATCTCGTGCAGATCGCCGCGTGGTACGACAACGAGTGGGGCTACTCGTGCCGGCTCGCCGACGTGACGCAGATGGTTCTTTCGAAACTGCCGACGACCGTCTAGGCGCCGCGTGCACTTCAACACGCTGAAGGGCCTGGACGTTCGCGGCAAGCGCGTCGTGCTGCGCGAAGACCTCAACGTTCCGATGAAGGACGGCGTCGTCGGCGACGACACGCGCATCGTCGCGACGCTCGAGACGCTGCGGTTTCTTCGCGACGGCGGCGCGCGGACGGCGGTCCTCTCGCACCTCGGGCGCCCCGACGGCGCCGTCGTTCCCACGATGTCGCTGCGTCCGGTCGCGACGGAACTCGCGAAACGGCTCGGTTCGACCGTCGGCTTCGCGACCGACTGCATCGGTCCCGAGGCGCGCGCGACGGCGGACGCGATGCGCGACGGCGACGTCGTCGTGTTCGAAAACGTTCGCTTCCACGCCGAAGAGGAAGCGAACGACCCGGCGTTCGCGCGCGAACTCGCCGCACTCGGCGACGTCTACGTCAACGACGCGTTCGGAACCGCGCATCGCGCGCACGCATCGACCGAAGGCATCGCGCAGGTGTTGCCCGCGGTCGCGGGCTTCTTGATGGAGGCGGAACTCGAAGCGCTCGCGGCGCTCACGAACGATCCGAAGAAACCTTTCGTCTGCGCGATCGGCGGCGCGAAGGTCAAAGACAAGGTCGGCGTGTTCGTCAACTTGCTCGATCGCGTGAGCGCGTTCGTGATCGGCGGCGGCATGGCGAACACGTTTCTCGCGGCGCAGGGCGTCGACGTCGGCAAGAGTCTCAAAGACGCCGATCTCGGCCCGGCGCGGCACATCATCGAACTCGCGAACGCGAAGAACGTTCCGCTCCACCTGCCGAGCGACGCCGTCGTTTCGACGGCGTTCGGCGACGATCACAACGCCACGACCGTCGCACTCGCCGGCATCGGCGACCGGATGATCCTCGATATCGGACCGGCGAGCGCGCGCGCCTACGCGGACGTGTTGCGCGCGGCGAAGACGATCGTGTTCAACGGGCCGATGGGCGTCTACGAAAAACCCGCCTACCAGAACGGGACGCGGACGATCGGCGAAGCGATCGCCGATGCCACGCGGAGCGGCGCCACGAGCGTCGTCGGCGGCGGCGACGCGGCGGCGGCGGCGCACGAACTCGGATTCGCCGCGGCGATGACGCACGTGTCGACGGGCGGCGGGGCGACGCTCGAATTTCTCGAGGGGAAAACGTTGCCCGGCATCGCGGCGCTCGAACGGGCGGCGGTGCAGAGCACCTCCGCGTGAGCGACGGCGGGCGACGGCCGCTCATCGCCGGCAACTGGAAGATGCACAAGACCGTCGCGGAGACGCGCGCATTGTTACGCGAATTGCGCGCACGTCCGTTGCCGCGTCACGTCGACGTCGTCGTCGCTCCGCCGTTCACCGCGCTCGCCGCCGCACACGAAGAGCTGACCGAATCGCCGATCGCGCTCGGGGCGCAGAACGTGCACGAGTTCACGCATGGGCCGTTCACGGGCGAAATCAGCCCCGTGATGCTCCACGAACTCGGCGTTCGCTTCGTCATCGTCGGCCATTCGGAACGTCGCGCGGCCGGCGAGACCGACGCGGACGTGAATCGTAAGGTGCACGCGTGCCTCGCGCACGGCCTGACGCCGATCGTTGCGGTCGGCGAGACGAAGGACGAGCACCTCGCGCACCGCACCCACGATCGCGTGACCGCGCAGACGCGCGCCGCGTTCGAGGGCGTCGACGCGGCCGCCGCGGCGCGCTGCGTCGTCGCGTACGAACCGATCTGGGCGATCGGCACCGGGCTCAGCGACTCGCCGGAGAATGCGAACGGCGTCATCGCGGAAATCCGCGCCGCGGTCGACGGTCTCGCGAGCGCACGACTGCTCTACGGCGGCAGTATGAAGGGCGAGAACGCGCCGGCGCTCATGGCGCAGCCCGACATCGACGGCGGCCTCATCGGCGGTGCGAGCCTCACGGCGAACGCCTTCCTCGAAGTCATCGACGCGGCGGGCGCCGCGACGAGTGCGCGATGAGCGCCGGCAAGCGCGTTCGCAAAGGGCCGCTCGTCCTCGCCATCCTCGACGGCTGGGGCCATCGCGACGACGTGTACGGGAACGCGATCGCCGCCGCGGATCTCCCGAACTGGAAGCGGATCCTCGCAACGTATCCGCACGCACTGTTGGAAGCGAGCGGCGAAGACGTTGGCCTGCCCGCGGGGGTGATGGGCAACAGCGAAGTCGGTCACATCAATATCGGCAGCGGCCGCGTCGTGCCGCAAGGCGTCGTGACGATCAACGAGTCGCTCGCCGACGGCACGTTCGCGACGAACGCGACGCTCCAGTCGTGCATCGCGCACGTGAAGCGCAGCGACGGCCGCCTGCACTTCATGGGCCTGCTTTCGGACGGCAGCGTGCACAGCTCGATCGATCACCTCATCGCGGCGATCGACGCGGCGGCGAGCGCCGGCGCAGCGTTCGCGGTGCATCCGTTCGGCGACGGCCGCGACGTGCCGCCGACGTCGATGCAGACGTATCTCGATGCGCTGCAGCAGTGCCTCGACCGCGTCGGCGCGCCGGATGCGGTCGCGTCGCTGATGGGCCGTTTCTACGCGATGGATCGCGACAAGCGCTGGGAGCGCACGGAGAAAGCGTACCGCGCGCTCGCCGAGGGCAAGGCCGCGCACCAAGCGCCGAACGCGCGCGAAGCGCTCGCGGCCGCGTACGCGCGCGGTGAGACGGACGAGTTCGTCGTGCCGACGATCGTCGGCGAACCGCGTCCGGTCGCGGACGGCGACGCCGTCGTGTTCTTCAACTTCCGCCCCGACCGCGCGCGTCAGCTGACGCTCGCGTTTTCGGATCCGACGTTCAAAGAGTTCGCCGTCCACACGTACGCCGATTTCATCTTCGCGACGATGACGAAATACGAAGAGGACATGACGAACCCGGTGCTCTTCGGGCCTCGGCCGCAGGGCGACACGTTCGGTGAGATCGTCGCAGCGGCGAACCTCACCCAGCTCCGCCTCGCGGAGACGGAGAAATACGCGCACGTCACCTACTTCTTCAACGGCGGCCGCGAGACGGTGTTCGCCGGCGAAGATCGCGTGCTGATCCCTTCGAATCGCAACGTCGCGACGTACGATCTCGCGCCCGAGATGCGTGCCGCCGAGATCACGAGCGCGGCGACCGAAGACATCGCCGATCGCCTGCACGACGTGATCGTGATGAATTACGCAAACGCCGACATGGTCGGTCATACGGGCGTGATGGAGGCGACGATCTCGAGTCTCGAAACGCTCGACGTCGCGCTCGGACGGCTCGAGAAAGCGGTGCTCGACGCCGACGGCATTCTCGCGATCACCTCCGACCACGGGAACGCGGAAGAGAAGGTCGATCCGAAGGGTAACCCGCTGACCGCGCACACCACGAACCCGGTTCCGCTCGTGCTCGTCTCGCGCGAGCCGTATCTCGGACCGTTTGCGGACGGCCGGCTCGGCGACGTCGCGACGACGCTGCTGCCGCTCCTCGGACTCGACGCGCCGGCCGCGATGACGGGCGAGAACCTCTTGCAGGCGACGCCGGTCGCGTCCGCGCGCTAGCATTCCCAAGCACAAGCGTCTCGTCGCGGCCGCCGCGCGGATCGCCGACCGCGCGGGCGGAGCGATCGACGTCGCAATCGTTCTCGGCAGCGGGCTCGCGAACGGGGTCCGCGGTCGCATCGACGGGTCGGAGATCGCGTACGAGAAGCTGCACGCGCCGTCGTCGTCGCTCGCCGGTCACCCGGGCGTCGCCGTCGCGGGGACGTGGGCGGGGAAGCGGGTCGTGGCGTTCGCCGGACGAGCGCATCTGTACCAAGGGTATTCGGCCGAGCAGGTCACCTATCTCGTCCGGCTGGCCGCGGCGTGCGGCGCGCGCACGATCGTGCTGACCAACGCCGCCGGCGCGTTGAACCAAACGTTCGCACGCGGTGACGTGATGCTGATTCGCGATCACATCAATCTCACCGGCGCGTCGCCGCTCGACGGCAACGGCGCGAATCCGTTCGTCGACTTGGTCGACGCCTACGCGCCGCGGCTCCGTGCGTTCGCGCACGACAACGTGCGCGACGTTCCGCTCCGCGACGGCGTCTACGCGGGCGTGCGCGGGCCGCAGTACGAGACCCCGGCGGAGCGCGAGGCGTTGCGACGCATCGGCGCCGACGCCGTCGGCATGTCGACCGTACTCGAGACGATCGCCGCGCGTGCGCTCGGACTCGAGGTCTTCGGTCTTTCGGCGATCACGAACGACGCGTCGGCGACGGACGCGGTATCGCATGCGGACGTGGTCGCCGCTTCGGAGGCGGGCGCGGAAGCCGTCGCGACGACGATCGAGACGACGCTCGTCGCGATGTGAGCGGCCGGCGTCACGGCAACCGGTACGATCCGCTCGCGTCGACCGACAGCGTTCCGCCGGCGACCGTGATCGATCGTACGCGATGCTCCCAAAAAGCGATGACGCGCACGACGACCGGAACGATCCGCGCGAAGAGCGCCCGGGCGCGGCTCGACACGGACAGCGAATCGCGCATCCACGCCGGATGATCGGTCGGGAGAGACGGACCGCTTCCCCAGCCGTCGTCCGGATCGACCGCGGCGATCGGCGGCGCGAACGCGGGCGCGACGTTCGTCGCGAGATCGGCCGCTGCGGCTTGCACGTCGGTCTGCGGCTCGACCCGCGCGCTCACGGCCGCGCGACCGTATGGCGCAGGCTCGCGAGGGCGAGCAGATGCAATTGCGACACGCGCTGCGGCGAGACGCGCAGCACGCGGCCGATGGCGTGGAGCGACTGCTCGCCGGCGTAGTGCATGGTGAGGATGCGTTGCTGGCGTTCCGGCAAGAGCGCGATCGCTTGCGCGAGGCGACGAGCGCGGTCGCGTTCGATCGCTCGCGCCGCCGGCTCGTGACTCCAATCGACGAGCGGGTCGCGACCGGGCATCATCGGCGCATCGAGCGAGAGCGACGCTTGCACGAAAACCGCAAAGCGTGCCCGACGCAACGCCGGATCGTCGCGCTCGAGCTCGGCGAACGGCGGAAGCGATCCGCGTTCTTGCGCGATCGCGTACCGCTGCTCTTCGGCGCGACGCATCGTCCGCCGTACGCGCTCCGAGACGGGATCGCGCCGTCGCAGACCGTTGAGCATGGCGCCGACGATCAAGCGCCGCGCATAGAGTTCGAACGCCGTGCCGCGATCCGGGTCGTAACAGTCGACGGCGCGGATCAAGCCGATGCACCCGTCACCGATGAGATCGTCGAGGTCCGAGATGCGCGCGAGCCGCGCCACGCGCCGCGCGATCTGCCGGACGATCGGAAGGCACCGCCGGATCGTCGCCTCACGTTCGTCCGCACTCATGGCGTGACGTCGAGATCGCCGGCCGACGAACGCAACGCGACGCGCATCGCTTCCCCGACCACGAGGTCCCCATAAAAGCCCATCGCCTTCGCGACGGGAGCGAACGCCGCGCGGAGCAACGACGCTTCGAAGTCGGTCGCGACCGCGCGCGAACGTGCGGCGTCGTTCGAAAACGCCGGGCCGGAAACGTCCGGCCGGATTGACACGGACACCATGACGACACTCCTCTCGAGATGATCCTGAGATCATCTCGAGGGTATCGGCCGTTCGTTGCCCGTGGATGGCGACGAGGTTGTCAGATCGCGAACACGATCCGGCTTCCCGAGGTGTCGTGCCACGCCGTCGCGATGTCTGCGAGCGGCCGAACGTCGATGTCGAAGGTAAGTCCACCCGGCACGAAGGCTGCGAGGAATTCGGACGTCACCGCGACAAGGCGCTCGAGCGCGACGCTTCCGAGACCGCTGCCGAGCAGTTCGAGCCCGGAGCTGCGCAGCAGCTTCGCTTCGACGTCGATCGAGAGACCCGCGCTCGACCCGACCTGCACGTAACGAATGCGCGGCTCGCCTTCCGTCGCATTGCCCGGAATCGCCGCGAGCAATGCGGAGGCCGGCGCGCCCCAGAGATAGTCGAGCACGACGTCGACGCGGCGCTCGGAAAAGACACGGCGGAAACGCTCGGTGAGATCGGCACGCTCGCCGTCGAGCGAGACGACGTCGTCCGCTCCGAGTTGCGCCAGTACGCGTTCGTTGCGACCGGTGGCGACGACGTGCTTCGCGCCGAGCGCGCGTGCGACTTGAACCGCGAGCCGCCCGGAGACGCCCGTCGCGCCGTTGATCAATACCGTTTCGCCGGACACGAAACGTGCGCGTTCCTTGAGCGCGGCGAAGGACGACATGCCGGCGTTCGCGGCCCCGGCGGCGACCGCGTCGTCGAGAGCGGCCGGGAGCGGCGCGACGTACGCTTCCGGCACGGCGACCTTCGCCGCCATGCTGCCGTACGGTGCGCGCGCGAATGCGAAGTAGACGCGCGTACCATCGCGCAACCGGCCGACGCCGTCGACGCCCGGCACGAGCGGCAAGGTCGTGCGGCTGCTGTAGTGCTTGCCCGACGCCTGCGATTTCGCGAGCGTGCTCAGCGCGGCGAACGACACGTCGACGAGCGTTTCGCCGGGCCCGGCGACCGGATCTTCGAACTCGGCGTACGCGGGCGGCTTCGCGAAGTCGGTGACGACGGCGGCTTTCATGTCGTGTGCTTCCCCGCTCGGGTCGCTCGCGCTTGCGGATGGCCACGCCGTGCGCGTCGCGAAGCGAACGGCGTGCCGGAACTGCCCGATATCGCCGCATACCTGACGGCGCTCGACGAGCGCATCATGGGTCGGCGGCTCGAGCGTATCCGTGTGAAGAAACCGTTCCTCGTGCGCACGGTCGACCCGCCGCTCGCCGCGGCCGAGGGACATCGCGTCGCCGAACTGCGCCGCGTCGGAAAGCGGATCGCGATCGGGCTCGACGACGATCTCTGGCTCGTGCTGCACCTCATGATCGCGGGCCGGCTGCACTGGCGCGATGCGGGGGCGACGCTCGCCGGTCGCAACGCGCTCGCCGCTTTCGACTTCGAGAACGGAACCTTGACGTTGACCGAAGCGGGGACGACGAGTCGCGCGTCGCTGCATCTTCTTCGCGGCGAGGCCGCCGTGCGAGATGCCGATCCCGGCGGCGTCGACCCGCTCTCGATCGACCTCGCCGGTTTTCGCGACACGCTACGCGTGGAGAATCGTACGCTCAAGCGCGCGCTGACGGACCCGCGCATCGTCGGCGGTATCGGCAACGCCTACTCGGACGAAATCTTACACGCGGCGCGGATCTCCCCGATCGCGCTCACGCACAAGCTGAGCGACGACGAATGGCAGCGCCTCCACAGTGCGACCGTCACGACGCTGCAGATGTGGATCGAACGCTTCCGCAACGAAGCACGCAACGGTTTCCCGGAGAAAGTGACGGCGTTTCGGCCCGACATGGCCGTTCACGGCCGCTACGGCAAACCGTGTCCCGTGTGCGGCGACGCGGTGCAACGCATCCGCTATGCCGACAACGAGACGAACTACTGCGCGCGCTGCCAGACCGGCGGCCGGCTCCTGTCGGATCGGAGCCTCTCGCGGCTGTTCAAAGGCGACTGGCCGAAAACGCTCGATGAACTGGAAACGCTGCGTCGCCGGTAACCGATCGACATCAGCGCTATGCGTCGATGATCGCGTCGAAGTCGAGCGACAGGCCGTCGGGGGATCGGCCACGTTCGACGACACCGCGCGTGCGAGGATCGATCGCCACCGCGTACGCGGCACCATGTCTCACATACAACTCGAGCTTCGCGATGACGTCGTCGAAGGCGTCGCTCGCGGATGCGACTTCGATCGCCACGTCCGGGCAGAGCGGCCAGAACCCGGCGAGCTCCGTCTCATTCAGTGCGTCGATACGAGCTCGGCTCACCCAAGCGGCATCCGGCGATTTGATCGCGCCGTGCGGACCGATCGCGAATCCGGTGTTCGAATCGAACGCACGGCCACCGGCGGAATTCGCGTGCAGGCGCAACTGAAAATACGCCTCACCGCTGCGCGCGCCGCCGTTCGTGAACGTCGGGCTCACCGTCAGCGTGCCGTCTTCTTCGCGCTCGAATTGGTAGCCGGGATTCTCCGCGGACACGCGCACGAGATCGGCGTCGTCGACGAGCACGAGCGGGAGCTTGAGCGATACGGCCATCGTCCGGCGGTCTTTCGCCTCGCGACGTGCGAGCCCCACCCGATCACGACCGATGGAGATTGTTTGCGATCCGCAGCATCTCGTCGGCGGCCTGGACGCTCTTCGCGTTGGCTTCGTATGCGCGTTGCGCCGTCAGGATCGCCATCATCGATTCGATCGTCGAGACGTTCGACTTCTCGAGCATGCCGAACGCGATCTTCGGGCCGTGCTCGCCACCGGACGCGAGCTCGCGCGGATCGCCCGACTCGGCCGTCGCCGCAAACAACGCCGACCCGAGAGGCCGCAATCGTTCCGGTGCGACGAACGACGCGAGGCGAATTTGCCCGATCGGTGCGCCCGCGCGCGCGTCGAGCGTCGCGGTGACGCGGCCGTTCGGCGCGACCGTCACGTCGAGCGCGTTGGCCGGAATGCGCACGCCGCGCAGCGTCCAGCCGTCCGGCGTGCGCAGCGTGCCGTCCGCCGCGCGCGAGAACGATCCCGCCCGCGTGTAGGCGCGCCGGCCGTCACGCTCCACGGCGAAGAATCCGTTCCCGTCGATCGCGACGTCGAACGGACCGCCCGTCTT
>CAJCIN010000279.1 GCA_903970385.1 Rhodospirillales bacterium
ACGATCGACATGAAGGTGCCGGCCGACGCGGAGTTCGTGCTCGAGGGGTACGTCGACAACGAGGACGTTCGCGTCGAAGGTCCGTTCGGCGACCACACGGGCGTCTACAGTCTCGCGGATTACTATCCGACCTTTCACGTCACGTGCGTGACGCACCGGCGCAATCCGATCTTCGGTGCGACCGTCGTCGGCAAACCGCCGATGGAAGACGCGTGGCTCGGAAAGACGACGGAGCGCATCTTCTTGCCGTTGCTGCAGATGGTCGTGCCGGAGATCGTCGATTACAATCTGCCGGTCGAAGGCGGCTTTCACAACCTCTGCATCGTGTCGATCAAGAAATCGTATCCCGGTCAGGCGAAGAAAGTCATGAACGCGCTGTGGGGTCTCGGTCACATGCTGATGCTCACGCGCTGCCTGCTGATCGTCGATTCCGACGTCGACGTGCACGACCCGCGCGCCGTCGCATGGTACGCGCTCAACAACGTCGATCCGTCGCGCGATCTCGTCGTGATGCCGGGCCCGGTCGACGATCTCGACCACAGCGGGTCGTATCTCGTCTCGGTCGGCCACAAACTCGGGATCGACGCGACGCGCAAGGGCGCCGACGAGGGTTATACGCGCGCCTGGCCGCCTGACATCGCGATGGACGAAGCGACGCGCGATCTCGTCTCGCGCCGCTGGGACGAGTACGGGATCCGGTGGTTCGCGGCGAAACCGAACGCGTATTCGGGACAAGGTGAGGCGGCGCTCGCGCGTCTGCTCGCACAGACCCCGCTGCGGCCGGGGACGGTCGATGCAAACGCGTTGCGCGCGAACGGGGTTCCCGCGCTCGGAGGGAACGAGCCGACGTGAGCCTGAGCCGTACGACGTCGCCCGCTGCGATCGTGCAGATCGTCCTGCGCGAGATCCGCGTCGAGCACACGCTCTTCGCGTTGCCGTTCGCCTACGTGGGCGCAGTGTTCGCCGCTCGCGGCGCGCCGTCGATCCATGCGTTCGTCTGGATCACGCTCGCCGTGCTCGGCGCGCGCACCGCGGCGATGGCGACGAACCGGTACGTCGATCGGGAGATCGACGCGCAGAATCCGCGCACGTCGCGTCGCGCACTCGCGAACGGTTCGCTCGCGCCGAGCGTGATGCTGGCGACGGCGATTCTCGGCATCGTGCTTCTCGTCGTTTCCGCCGCGGCGCTCAGCCCGCTGTGCCTCAAGCTGCTCCCGCTCGCGGCGCTCGGCATCTTCGCCTATCCGTTCTGCAAACGGTTTACGTGGGGCGTGCACTTCGTGCTCGGCGCCGTGGACGGCTTCGCGCCGCTCGGCGCGTACATCGCGATCGCCGGCCGCGTCTCGTGGTCCGCGATCGCACTCTTCGTCGCCGTGACGATCTGGGTCGCGGGCTTCGACGTGATCTACGCGTTGATGGATCGCGACGTCGATCTCGCGCAAAACATTCGCTCGATCCCGGCCGCGTTCGGCGAGAAGAGCGGGCGCCTGCTGCCGATCGTGTTGCACGTCGTGATGGCGGCAATTCTGGGAATCGGCGGCGTGCTCGCGGGCGTCGGCCCGCTCTACTACGTGGGCGTCGCCGGCGCGCTCGTGCTCGCCGGGTACGAAAACCGGCAGTTCGACCGGGCCGCGAACGTCTTCGTGTTGAACGAACGCGTCTTCGTGAGCAACATGATTTTCTCGATCGTTTTTCTCGTCGCGACGTACGCCGGATTTGCATGGCGCCCGTGAGCCGCGGAATCCCGCGCAAGAGCTTTCTCGCGACCGGTGCTGCCGCGGTAGCCGGCGCATCGAGCGGTGCGGCGGCATTCGCGCAGGCCGGCGACACGCCGCTCGGCGGCACGGTGACGATCGGCGTCGTCGCACCGTTCTCGGGCGACTCGATCAAACTCGGCGAGCAGATCGGCAACGGCGTGCGCGCCGCGGTCAACGATGCGAATCTCTTGCGCGGCACGCTCGACAAAGCGTACGTGATGAAGACGTTCGACGATCAGAACCTGCTCGCGACGGGTCTTGTCAACGCCGAGTTCGCGTGCGACGATCCGCAGGTGATCGCGGTGATCGGCCACTTGAGCGGACGCATCACCGATGCGGCGCTCCGCACGTACAACAACAACAAGATGCCCGTGATCTGTCCCGTCTCATCGTACGAGCGGCTCACGCAACACGGCTTCGGCAACATCTTGCGATTGACGGCGAAGGACTCGACGGAAGGCCGCCTCGCGGCGCAATACGTGACGACGAAAGAGAAGCCGAAGAGCGTGGTCGTGCTCTATCAGGACGGCGATTACGGCTTCGACGTCGCGAGCGGATTCCAAGATCAGATGACGTCGTCGAAGATCGTGTCGACGGCGATTGCCTTCAGCTGGGACAAGCCCGATTGGGACGCGGTCGTCAAAAGCGTGACGGCGAAGAATCCGGACGTCGTCTTCCTCGCCGGCACGACGAAAGACATGGGGCCGATCTTCGCGCACCTCGCCGTCGTCGGCTTCAAGGGACCGTACTATGCCTCTCAGGGCTTCTTCGATCCGGCGACGATCGCGACGTACGGGTCGGCGGTCGAGGGTCTCGTGATCTCGACGTCGATGCCGCCGCTCGCGATCGCACCGGGCGCGTTTCGCATCCGCAACGATTTCGAACGGCACTACGGGCCGTTCACACCGCTCTCCGCATTCTCGTACGCGGCCGCGCAGATCGTGATCGCCGTCGTCCGCCGCACGAGCGCCGTCGATCGGATCGCCGTGCAGCGTTCGCTCGCCTTCGGCACCTCGTTCGACACCGTCGTCGGCGAGATGCAGTTCCAGAACGACGGCGATCCGCAGAACCCGAACGTTTACTTCTACACGGTTGCGAACGGGAAGTGGAAGTACTCGAGCTCGGCGTTCCCCTCGAGCTTCATCGTCAAGTAGCTACCGGACGTAGCTACCGGACGACGCTTCGCGCGTGCCCGTCGTCCGCAAGACCTCTTGCATCGCGAGCGTGCGGATCTCGGGATCGTCCTCGAGGTCGATGCTGATGCGCAGGCGCCACGCGCCGAGCACGAGCGCGAACGAGCTCGCGAAATAACGCATGCCCTACACCTCCATCCGCGAGCGGCGGAACGTCGCAATCGCGAGCGCCGCGAGAGCGACGAGCCACACGACGCCGAGCGACCCGTAGTGTCCGTGGAGATCGCCGAACGAGGCTTGCAAGTATACGAGCGGGTTGATCGTGTTGAACGCGTGGATGAACCAATAGAACGAGTCCGGGATCGTGCCTTGCGGGATGCTGCCGAGCCCGCGCATCGTCGCGAAGACGCCCCAACTGATGCCGAGGATCGCTCCACCGCGCGTCAACGTCGACGTCGCGGCTTGCACCATCCCGTACCACATCAGCCCGATGCCGAGCCCGAACGCGATCGTCGCCGGCAGATGGACGGCCGAATCGAACGTGATGCGCCCGAGCAAGCCGACCTCCGCGAAGGGCACGAGCGAGAGCACGAACGCGATGAGGAACGCGACGAAGATCGCGGCCGCGTCGATGCCGAACGTCACCCACGTCGAGCGCTCGCGAGACGTCGGTTTGACGAATGCGAAGAGCGCGCTCTCGTTGACGCGGCTCAGGCTCGTCGACAAGCCCGTCGCGAACAAGATCGCGAACGCGATCGCGGCCGTCGCGAAATCGTCGATCGGGAACGAATGATCCTTCCCAAGCTCGTGCAGTAATGCGAGACCGGTACGCGCGTCGCCGAGAGATGAATCGCCGCCGATGCCGACCGTAAAACCGTGCGTCGTCACGCGCGAGAGCGGTATCGTGATCGCGATCAGGATGACGATGCACCCGAGAACGATCGAATAGGTCCGGAGCGCGCGACGCACGCGCAGAAAGTCCATGTAGTACATCAGGCGACTCCGTCCGAAACGGCACCGAGGAAAATGTCTTCGAGCGAGAGGTCGAACACGTCGACCGTCTTCGGGGCGAGCGATTGGAGCGCGTTCGCGACGCCGGCCGCATCGGACGCGACGTGCAGGCGCAGGATGCGTCCCGACCGTTCGATGCGCCGCACGCGCGGATCGTTCGCGAGACCGTTCGGCGACGGTGCGTCGCTCGAGAAGATCGCTTCGACGATCTTCTCGTCACCCTTGAGCGTATCGATGTCGCCGCGCAACACGAGCTTGCCGCCCTTCAGGACGGCGATCGAATCGGCCGCGCGCTCGACTTGACCGATCTGATGCGATGAGAAGAGGACCGACGCTCCGCCCGCGGAGGCATCGATGATGAGATCGAGCACGGCTCGCTGGAACATCGGGTCGAGACCGCTCGCGGGCTCGTCGAGGACGAGCACGCGCGGCCGGATCGCGAAGGCGAGGACGATCGCGACCGCGGTGCGCTGCCCCTTCGAGAGTTTTCCGATGCGCTTCTTCGAGTCGAGCTTGAACGTCGCGGCGAGTTCGGCCGCGCGCTTGACGTCGAACGTACCGTACGCGCGCCGCGTCGCCTCGATGTGATCGGCGACGGTGTATTTCGAAAACAGCGCGCTCGTCTCGGGGACGTACGCGAGATATTCGAAGGTCTTCGGTGAGACGGGTGCTCCCGCGACTTCGATCGTGCCGCTCGTCGGACGCGCGAGCGTCAGCAAGCACTTGAACGTCGTCGATTTGCCGGCTCCGTTCGGTCCGAGCAATCCGCACACGCCGCCGTCGGGCACCGATAGGGAGACGTCGTCGACCGCGCGCTGCGCGCCGTAGGTTTTGGTCAGATTCGCAATCTCGATCGCGTTCACGTCGGGTGCCTTTCTTCGGAAGCGAACCAGCGCGCGATCGCGCGTTCGAACAGCGTGCGTTGACCGGGCGCATCGACGCCGAGCGCGCGCGATTCACGCACGGCTTCGGAGAGCACGCCCTCGGCGACGTCGACGCCCGCGCGTTGCGCGTCCCGGGCGACGCCGCCAGAGCGCACGAACGATCCGCGTCCCGGGCTCGTCTCGATGATCCCGTCGCGCTCGAGCTCGCGGTACGCGCGGGCGACGGTGTTCGGATTGATGGTCAGGTCGACGGCGAGCGCCTTCACGGTCGGCAACTGTTCGCCCGCGTCCAGCGTTCCGAGCGCCACCGCGCGCTTGACCTGTTCGATCAGCTGGAGGTACAGGGGCACGCCGTTCCGTGGATCGACGGTGAATAATGCGGGCACGCTCGTGACTCTGTCCTCGGTGCTTAAAACCGGACGCCCCACCCGGAGAACATGCCGTCGCGGCGCGGTGCCGGGATGACGGTGCGGCGAACGTCGCGATCGCCTTCTCCGAAGGTGGTATTGGCTTTGCTCGGGTCTTTCGCTACGGCCATCTCAATCTCCTAACGTACTGTTGTACTAACGTACTAGTACATTACCACATGGATCGGCGATGTCAAGCGATTTCGAAATATCCGTGGGAAGCGTGCCCCCGCCCGAGTAAAAGAGCGCGCTATGAGACAGCCGGTACGCGTTCCGCCCGGCCCCGGCCAGGAGTCGGTGTGGGACTTTCCGCGCCCGCCGCGTCTCGAACGTAGCGCGAAACGCCTACGCGTCGTCTTCGCGGGCCAGACCGTGGCGGACACGACGGCCGGATGGCGCGTTCTCGAGACGAGTCATCCGCCGGTCTACTACCTTCCGCAGCACGACATGCTGCCGGGCGTTCTCGTCCCGGCGGGCGGCTCGAGCTTCTGTGAATACAAGGGCCGCGCCGGCTACTTCGATCTCGTCGTGGACGGCGAACGGTCCGAGCGCGCCGGCTGGAGCTACCCGCTGCCGTCCCCGGCGTTCGCCGCGATCGCCGATCACGTCGCGTTCTACGCATCGCGCGTCGACGCGTGTTACGTCGACGACGAACTCGTCGTCGCGCAGCCGGGCGACTTCTACGGCGGCTGGGTGACGCGCGACGTCGTCGGACCGTTCAAGGGCTCACCCGGGACGAGCGGTTGGTGACCGTGCGCGCGTGAGCGCATCGCTGTTCGCGAAGCCTGATAGCGTACGTGCCACGGGTGAAAACGTGGCACTCTGGGCGTGCATCGTGGCGGCGCCGACGACGATCCTCATTGCGAGCGTCGTGTTTCCGAGCGTGTCGTTCTCCGAGTTCATCCTGCTGATCGTCGTCGGGCTCGCGTTTGTCTCGATCTCGCGCGGGCGGCTGATCGGCTCGAGCATTCGCGTGGACGACCGTCAATTTCCGGAACTCCACGCGATCGCGTGCGACGTCTCGGCGCGGCTCGGCATGCGCGTGCCGCAGATCTTCGTGCGCGACGATCCCTTCGTGCCGATCACCGCCGCCGGCATCGGCGAACCGTACGCGCTCATCATCTCGAGCCAGTACTACGAACATCTCCGCCGCGGCGAACTCGCGTTTCTGATCGCGCGCGAACTCGGCCACATCGCCGCCGGGCACACGCGCATCCTCTCGCTCCTGACGGCGTCCGGCCGCGAGAATCCGCTCGTCACGCTCGTGTTCGGCGCGTGGATGCGACGCACCGAATACACGGCGGATCGCATCGGACTTCTCTGCGCGGACGGCATCGACGACGCGCTCGGCGGCATCTCGATCTCCACGTATCACTCCATCGGCCGTCGCGTCGACATGCGCGCGATCGAAGCACAGCGGATGGAGATTTCCGCGGATGCGTCGCTGCGCGTCGGCGAGTGGACGGCGAGCATGCCGTACGCGACGAACCGTCTCGACGCGCTGCGTCGCTTCGATGCGAGCCCGCTCGCCGCGACCTGGCGCGCGCGGCTGGCGAGACCGCTCCCGATGAGCGACGTCGACGGCATCGAAACGGCCGGTGTCGTGACGAAACGCGACTGCGCGCCGCTCCCACGGAGGATCGCGGCGCTCGCGATCGATCTCGTG
>CAJCIN010000280.1 GCA_903970385.1 Rhodospirillales bacterium
GAACGAGGACGCGGCGCGGCCTTCGGGGCGCGCGACGCCGAGCCGTTGCAACGCGGCTTCGAATTTCTCGCGATCTTCCGCCATGTCGAGGCTCTTGCGATCGCTACCGACGATCGTGACGCCGCGCCGCGTCAACTCGGCTGCGAGATTGATCGCCGTCTGGCCCCCGAACGCGAGCATGACGCCCGTCGCGTGCGTCGCGTCGTACGCCGCCTGCACTTCGTCGGCGCCGGGAGGCTCGAAGACGAGCGCGTCCGACACGTCGAAGTCCGTCGAGACCGTTTCCGGATTGTTGTTGACGACGACGGCCGAGCGGCCCGCGTCGCGGAGCGCCCACGCCGCGTGCACGCAGCTGTAGTCGAACTCGATGCCCTGCCCGATGCGGATCGGGCCGCTGCCGACGACGACGATCGCCTCGCGCGCGGGGACGCGCATCTCGTCGTGCTCGTAGCGCGAGAGGTAATAATACGGCGAACGAGCCGGAAATTCGGCGGCGGCGGTATCGACCATGCGGAACGCGGTCGATGCGCCGTGCTGCGGCTGGCCTTTCAGCGTCTGCGCGTCGCTCCACGCGACGACGTCCGGCGCGTCGCCGGCCAGACGCGCGATCCCGGCGTGCGAATATCCGCACTCGAGGGCGCGGCGGAGATCGGCGACGCTCGGGTGCCGCAGCCGTTCTTCGAGCGCGACAAGTTCGGCGAACTCCCACATCCAGAATCTGTCGACGGACGAGAGTTCCGCGAGCGCGTCGACGCTGCGGCCGCGACGGAGCGACTCGGCGAGCGCGAACATGCGCTCGTGCGTCGGAGCGACGATCGCCGTCTCGAGCTCGTCGTCGTTCCACGTCTCGAGCGCCGTGCCGGTGAGCGACTCGCGGCCGAGATCGAGCCCGCGAATCGCCTTCATCAACGCGGCGCCGAACGTGCGGCCTATTCCCATCGCCTCGCCCGTGGATTTCATCTGCGTGCCGAGCCGCGTATCCGCGCGCGGGAACTTGTCGAACGGCCAGCGCGGAATCTTCACGACGACGTAGTCGAGGGTCGGCTCGTACGCCGCTTTCGTGACGCCCGTGACGGGGTTGTCGATCTGGTCGAGCGTCATGCCGAGCGCGATCTTCGTCGCGATCTTCGCGATCGGATAACCCGTGGCTTTGGACGCGAGCGCGGAACTCCGCGACACGCGCGGGTTGACCTCGATGATGTTGTACTCGCTGCGATCGGGATGCAACGCGAACTGGATGTTGCACCCGCCCTGCACGTTGAGCGCGCGGATGACGTTGATGCTCGCCGTGCGCAGCATCTGATACTCGTCGTCGGAGAGCGTCTGCGTCGGCGCGACGACGATCGAGTCGCCCGTGTGCACGCCGACCGGATCGATGTTCTCCATGTTGCAGACGATGATGCAATTGTTCGCGCGATCGCGCAGGACTTCGTACTCGACCTCTTTCCAGCCGAGGAGGCTCGTCTCGACGAGCGCCTGATGCCGCAGCGACGCCGCGAGACCGGTCTCGAGCGTCGCGCGCAACTCGGCCTCGCCGCGCACGACGCCGCCGCCCGTCCCGCCGAGCGTGAACGCGGGCCGCACGACGAGCGGGTAGCCGACCTCGCGGCCGAATGCGACGCCCGCCTCGATGTCGGTCACGACGACGCTGCGCGGTACGGGCTCGCCGATCGCGATCATCGCGTCCTTGAAGCGCGCGCGATCTTCGGCGAGCACGATCGTCTCGATCGGCGTGCCGAGGAGCTCGAGACCGTAGCGTTCGATCGTCCCGCTCTCCGAGAGTTCGACGGCGAGATTCAAGCCGGTCTGACCACCGAGCGTGGGCAGCAACGCGTCCGGCCGTTCGTGCGCGATGATCGCTTCGAGCGACGCGACCGTGAGCGGCTCGAGATAGACGGCGTCCGCGACCTCGGGATCCGTCATGATCGTCGCCGGATTCGAGTTGACGAGGATGACGCGGTGGCCTTCTTCGCGGAGCGCACGACACGCCTGAACGCCGGCGTAATCAAACTCGGCGGCCTGTCCGATGACGATCGGACCCGAGCCTATCACGAGGACGCTGCGGCGGGACACGACTGCGGGAGTACCAGGGTTCCTCGGTCGAGGCCTTCTGCCGCCGGCCGGGGGTGGGGCTAGCCGAGCATCGCGATCGACGCGTCGTACGCCGCAGCGACCGCGGCGATGCGCTCGCTCGCGACGCCCGGCGGCCGCGCGCCGACGAGCGCGGAGCGCTCGACCTCGATCGCGACGCGCTCCGCGTGCACGGGCAGCACGAACGCGTGGTACGCGTCGCCGAGGGTCTCGATGACGTCCGCGTCACGCGTCCGCGCCGCGAAGCGCTCGAACGCCTGATGCCAGCGGTCGACGTCGACCCCGTCCGCGTGCGCGAACGAGCCGAGGAACACGACGTGCGCGCGGAGGCGGAACAGGAGGTCGGCGCGGACGCGCGCGACCGTCTGCACGTGTTCCTCCGCGCGACGGCGTCCGTCGGCCGCGGCGAGCGACCCGGTCCGGGCGCGGTCGATGAGGTTCTGCACGACGGGCGTCCCGATCGCGGCGAAGACGCCGATCGCCGCGACCCAGATCGGTACCGGCACGGCGTGCACGAACGCGGCCGCGCCCGATGCGACGTTCTGCTGCGCATGGTGGTGGCCGAACATGCGCGCCCTCTTCGGCGCGCGCGGTCGCCGCGCCCACGCGGCCCCGCCGATTTCGGGCCTGCCCCGAACGGGTACCACGACGGGGTGAACGACCAGAGCCCCGAGATCGAGCACGCCCGCGCCGCGGGGCTGCGGTACGTCGACGTCGCGACGCCCGGCTTCGGCCGTAAGCGGGTGCGCGGCGGCTTCGCCTACTTCGATCTCGACGGCAAACGGATCACGGACGAGGGTGAGGTCGCGCGGATCGCATCGCTCGCGATCCCTCCCGCGTACGAAGACGTTTGGATCTGCCCGTCGCCGCACGGCCACGTCCAGGCGACCGCGCGCGACGCTCGCGGCCGGAAGCAGTATCGCTACCACAAGCGCTGGCGCGAAGTGCGCGACGCGAACAAGTACGAGTCGACGATCGCCTTCGCGAAAGCGTTGCCCGCGATCCGCGAGCGCGTCGAGCGCGACTCCGCCCTACCGGGTCTCTCGCGCGAAAAAGTGCTCGCCACGGTCGTGCGCCTGCTCGAAGAAACGCACATCCGCGTCGGCAACGAGACGTACGCGCGCGACAACGATTCGTACGGGCTCACGACGCTGCGCACGCGACACGTGCGCGTCGAAGGCGAGAAGCGCATCCGTTTGAAATTTCGCGGAAAGAGCGGCGTCGAGCACGCGATCACGATCGAGGACCGCCGCCTCGCGAAGACGGTCAAGCGTTGCCGCGACTTGCCCGGCGAGACGCTCTTCACGTTCGTCGACGACGCGGGCGAGCCGCAGCCCGTGCGCTCCGACGACGTGAACGCCTATCTGCGCGAGACGACGGGCGCGGACTTCTCCGCGAAAGATTTTCGCACGTGGACCGCGACCGTGACGTGCGCGACGGAGCTCGCGCGCGCCGAGCCCGCCGCGACGATCGCCGAGGCGAAGCAGACGCTCAAGGCCGCGTGCACGGTCGCGGCAAAATTGCTCGGCAACACGCCGACGGTGTGCCGCAACGCGTACGTGCACCCCGCAGTCGTCGAGACGTATCTCGACACGCGCGAGCTCGTGCTGCCGAAGGCGCGCGCCGCGGCCGCGACGGCGCGACTCGACGACGACGAGCGGCGCGTCCTCAAATTTCTCGAAAACGCGCAGCGCGGAGATCGCCGTTCGGACCGGGTCGCGCTTCTCGAGAAGTCCGTCAAGGCCGCCGTGCGTGCGTCGAAACGTCGCTCCGAACGCGTCGCGTAGAAACGTTACGGCGCGAGCCGCTCGCGGCGCCACGCGTCGCCGTCGCGCACGTACGCCACGCGGTCGTGCACGCGGTTGCGGCGGCCCTGCCAGAATTCGAACGCCTCCGGTACGACGCGGTAGCCGCCCCAGTAGTCCGGCCGCGGGACGTCTTCTCCGGCGAAGCGGCGATCGGCATCGGCCATGCGCTCCTCGAGCATCGCGCGCGACGGCACGACCGCACTCTGCGGCGACGCCCAGGCGCTGAGCCGATGGCCGCGCGGCCGCCGCGCGAAGTAGTCGTCCGACTCCGTCGCGTCGAGCCGCTCGACGCGGCCGTCGACGCGGATCTGACGTTCGAGCGCTGCCCAAAAAAACAGGAGCCCGGCACGCCCGGCGCCGTCGAGCTCGTGTCCCTTGCGACTGTCGTAGTTGGTGAAGAACACGAACCCGCGCGCGTCGTGGCCGCGCAAGAGCACGATGCGAGCCGAGGGTTGACCGCCGGCGGACACCGTCGCGACCGTCATCGCGTTCGGCTCGGGCAGGCCGTCCGTTTCGAGCGCCTCGCCGAGCCAGCGTTCGAACTGTGCGTGCGGATCCGCCGCGGCGTCGGCTTCGTCGAGCGCGCTCTTCTCGTACGTCGTACGCGAATCGCGAATGCTCACGCCGCGCCGCGACGCGACGCCGTCGCGGGCTCGCGCGCGTCCGCCCCGACCGTGCCGCGGAGGAACGAGACGCGCTGATACGACGCGAACGAATGACGTTCGCTGAGCGCCAGGTGGCGTTGCATCGCGTCGAGCGACCCCGCACGGTTCTCGAGCGTGTTCAGCGCGGCTTCGTGCGCCCACGGCATGACGAAGACGACGTGCTTGCGATCCAGGCTCGCGTACGCGTCGCCCCCGAGAAAGCCCGGGATCGGCTGCGCGTACTCTTCCGTGTACGCGCAGATCGTATCGACGAACTCGTCTTGGCGCCCCTCCGGCACGTCGAACCGCTGCACGATGAAGAACGTCGAATCGCGGACGGTATCCGTATCGCCGTCGACGTGCCGCGCGAGCCGGTAGGTGCCGAGGTCGCTCGCGCGCGAGCGCCAATCGGCCGCCTGCAACAGCAGCGCGATACCGCCGGTCTTCTGCCAGGCGCCGTCCTCGCCGTCTCCGTCGAACCGCGCTTGGATCGCGACGCCGAAGTTGTCGGAGCGCACGAACACGGCGCCGTCGATGAAGCCGGGCGTCTCCGTCGCCGCTCCGAGACGCGTCGCGAGTTCGCCCGGCAAACCGCGCTGCGGCGACGCGTCGAGTTCGTAGAAACCGAACAAGGTCCGTGACATCGATAACTCCAGTTCCAGCTATGTGTCTTCTGACGCGGGAAGGCTGCCGTTTGTTGCGGTAAGCGGCCGACCATGGCTGTAGCGAACCCGATCGCGCTCGCGCGTCTCCTCACGCCCGTGCAGCGTAAGACGTTCGTCGCCGCGTTCCTCGGTTGGACCCTCGACGCGTTCGATTTCTTCATCGTGACGTTCGTCGTCAAGGACATCGCCGAGGAGTTTCATCGCTCGCGCATCGAGGTGCTCGGCGCGATCACCCTGACGCTGATGCTGCGTCCGCTCGGCGCGCTCATCTTCGGCATCGTGGCGGACAAGTTCGGACGCCGCGGGCCGCTCATGGTCAACATCGTCATCTACTCGTTCCTCGAACTCCTGAGCGGATTCGCACCGAACTTCACGATCTTTCTCGTCCTCCGCGCGCTCTACGGCATCGCGATGGGCGGCGAATGGGGCGTCGGCGCCGCGCTCGCACTCGAGTCGATGCCCGCGGAAGCGCGGGGCTTCTTCTCCGGCGTGCTGCAAGAGGGCTACGCGACGGGCTATCTCATCGCCGCGATCGTCTTCTTCCTCGTGGAGCCGCATTTCGGGTGGCGCGCGATGTTCTACGTCGGCGCCGCGCCCGCGCTGCTCGTCGTCTACATCCGCTCGCAGATTCCCGAGTCCGACGCATGGAGGGCGCAGAAGTCGGCCAAGGCCGGCGAGACGGGCGATCTGTTTCGATCGTTCCTGCGGCAGCCGATGCTGTTCGTCTACGCGATCGTCTTGATGGCCGCGTTCAACTTCATGTCGCACGGATCGCAGGATCTCTACCCGACGTTTCTCCGCGATCAAATGCATTTCGATCCGGGCACGACGACCGCGCTCGCGATCGTCGCCAACGTCGGAGCGATCTTCGGCGGGATGCTGTTCGGCGCGTATTCGCAGTCGATCGGCCGGCGGCGTGCCATCGTCACCGCGGCGCTCGTCGGCATCCTCGCGATTCCACTCTGGGTGTTCTCGCCGTCGACCGTGCTGCTCGCCGTCGGGGCGTTCGTGCTGCAATTCTTCGTGCAGGGCGCGTGGGGCGTCATCCCCGTCCACCTCAACGAACTGTCGCCGGGCGAGGTCCGCGGAACGTTCCCCGGCTTCGTGTATCAACTCGGCAACCTGATCTCCGCCGGCGCATCGCAGATCGAAGCGACGTTTGCGAAGAAAGCGTTTCCGCTCGCGAACGGAGACGCCGATTACGGCCGCGCGCTCGCGACGATCATGCTCGTCGTCTTTCTCGCGGTCGCGATCGTCACCGCCGTCGGTAAGGAACGCCGCGGCATCGACTTCGCGAACGACTAGCTACGGGAAGCGGCCCGCAGCGAGGCCCGTCAGGATCGCGCCGAGGAGCACGATCCCGCCGAAGAACGCGAACGGAAAACTGCCGTCGACGTGCTTCTTCTCCCACACCGTGCCGAACGCGATGTTGCGGAACGCCGTGCGCAAGGTCTCCGCGTCGGCCGCCTGCACGTACGTGCCGTGTGCGTTCTGCGCGACGGTGCGCAGCGCGCCCGCATCGAGGTCGGCGAGCTCGTTCGTGCCGGGGATGAACTGACCGCTCCCGTTCGTTCCGACGCCGACCGTCTCGATCGTGATGCCGCGCTTGCCGATCTGCTGCGAGGCCTCGATCGGATCGCTGCCGCGATTGTTGACGCCGTCCGTCAGCAGCACGATGAAGCGCTTACCGGTCGCCGGCATCTCTTGCGCCGCGAGCGAGAGTGCGTCGCCGATCGCCGTACCGCCGTCCGGCGGCGGAAGCCGGTCGAGGGCCTGTCGCACGGCGTCGAAATCGTCCGTCGGCGTCTGCAACGACAGCGCGCCCGTCGAGAACGACACGACGCCGACGCGCGTGCCGTCCGGAACCGAATCGACGAAGGCGTGCGCGGCGGCGACGGCCGCGTCCCAGCGCGTCGGTTCGACGTCCTGCGACCGCATCGAACCCGACGTATCGATGCAGATCGTGACGACGCCGTCTTTCGCCGGAACGCGCGCGTCGAAACGCGGGCCGGCGAGCGCCGCGAGCAGCGCGGCCGTGCCGAGCGCGAACGTGACGAAGAGCGCGCGCGCGGGCCAGCGCGCCGGTCGCATCGTCCCGAGGGCGAACGCGAGATTCGAATAGGTGAGCGCCGCGGCCTCACGGCGACGCGAGAAGGCGCGGTACAGCCACGCGAAGCCCGCGGCGACCGCCAGCGCGACGGCGAGCGTTCCCGGATGCGCGATCGACACGCGCCGAACGCGCTAGGCGGGCACGCGCAAGACGCCCGGCGGCACGGCGTTCTTGTCGCCGGCGATCGTCGGGCGTAAGACGGTGACGCCGGAAGCGGTGAGGCGCACGCCGCCCGCATCCGAAAAGAGATACGACACGAAGCGCGCGGCCGCGTCCGGATGCGGCGGCGCGTTCAAGATCGTCAACGCGTAGATCGCGGGCGAGCCCGTGCGCGTCACGCCGTCGATCGTGACGCTCGACGTCGCGTAGTGCGCGGCGAGCGCGGGATCGCCGAGATTCGCCGTCTTCGGAAGTTCGACCGCGGGGACGCCGCGCGCGACGCTCTCGGTCGCGTACAGAAACGCTGCGTCGAGTTCGCCCGACTCGAGCCGCACGAGCAACGTCTCCTCCGGAAAGATCTGTGCCGGATTCTTTACATCGCCGAGCAGCCGATTCGCGAAGCCGGGCGGCGCGCCGTCAGCTTCGAGCAGATTCGCGGCGATGATCGAACGATAGCCTTTGGGGTCGAGCGCGGGATCCGTTCTGCCGAGTTTGAGGCCGGGCTCGAGCAGCACGTCCGTGAGCTTCTTCTCGCCGCGGGCCGCGGCGGCGAAATCCTTCGCGAACGGGGACGTCGCGGAGTATCCGACGACGAGCCGCGTCGTCGCGAACGGCGCGTACCAGCCCGCGATCCCGGCCGGCGCGGGCCCGATCAGTTTCGCGATGACGGCGACGTCGGCGCTGATGAACACGTCGGGATGACGCAGGCCGGCCTTGAGCAGGTTCGCGATCGCGACGCTGCCCTTCGGTTCGCCGAGCACGTTCAAACCTTGCGTCGCGAGTGCGGGCTTCAGCGAACGCTCCATCACCGTCACGAGCGAGCCGGCATAGATGACCGACACGTCGTTCATCGCGGGGGAAGCATCGGCGGCGCGCGCGAGCGCCAGCGTGGCGGCTCCGGAGAGGAACGTCGAACGTTGCATGCGTCGGCCTTCGGCTCGCGTGCGAACCGCCCTTGCCGCTCACGCGAAGCCGAACGTCCGCGCGAACACCGCTTCCGGCGACGTGAGCTCGTCGAGCACGCCGAGCCTGCAGCCGGCTCGTCGCAGCGCGTCTTGGATCGCGCGCTCGCGCGCGGCCACGCCCGCCGCGAAGCGTTCGCGCGCGCGCCGGTCGACGAACGCGCTCGCGCTCGCACCCGTCTCCGCGTCGCGCAGCCGGACGAATCCGGCGAGCGGCAGACCGGCGTGCCACGGATCGCGGAGGAGGAGCGCGGTGCAATCGAACCGGTTCGCGCACGCACGCAGGAGCGGCGAGAGCGCGGCGACGTCGTGGAAATCGCTCGCGAGCAGCAACCGCGTCCCGCGCGGGAGCGTGGCGACCGCGAGGCGCAGCGCCGCCTCGTACGGCGCTCCGGCGACGTCGCGCTCGCGCACGCAAACGGCGGCACCCATGCGCCCGCGCGCGTGCCGCAGCACGAGCGCCCGCGTGCCGATCCGCGCGCAGCGATCGTCGTCCTGCGCCGCGCCGTACCACACGGCGGCCGCATCGCATGCGAGGTCGTAGTTGCTGCGCGTGCGTCCCACGTCCATCGAGTGCGACGCGTCGATCGCGACCGCGAGCGAGAGCGAACGCTCTTCGAGCATCACGCGCGTCTGCAGCATGCCGGCGCGCGCCGTCGCCGCCCAGTCGATGCGTCGCGGATCGTCGCCTTCGACGTATCCGCGCAGCTCCGCGAATTCGTAGCCGTCGCTGCGCCGCGCCGACGAGGAGCCGATGCCGCGCGTTCCCTCGCGGCGCGCCGCGAGCAACGCAACGCGCAGGCGCTCCGCATACGACGGCACGGATCAGTCGCCGGCGTCGCGCCCGGAGAGTGCCGGTACGCCGGCGGCCGCATTACGCGAGCGCGCGACGTCGACGGCCGGTTGATAGCGCACGACCAGGATCGCGAGATCGTCCGTGATCCGTTTCGAGCGTTTGCGGAGGCGTCGCACGACGGCGTCCGCCATCGCTTGCGACGAGCCCGAGAGTTCGCCGAGCCACTGGCGCACGGTCTCCGCGCCGAGCAATCGCCCGCGTGCGTCGCGGGATTCCGTCAGACCGTCCGTACTGATCGCGAGCGCGTCTCCGGGCGCGAGCGTGAACGTGCGCGTCTCGTACCCCTCGCCCGTGTCGATGCCGACGATGGCGCCCGTCGGTTCGAGAATGCGGACGGTCCCGCCATGAACGAGCCACGCCGGCTCGTGACCGGCCGACGCGTAGCGCAGCGTTCCCGTCATCAGGTCCACGACCGCGAGAAAGAGCACGACGAACGTTTCCGGATTCTCCGCCGTGCGTATGTAGATGTCGGCGAACTTCGCGAGAATGCGACCGGGGTCCGTGTCCTGCGAGAAGAGCGTCCGGATCGTGTATTTGATGAGCGCCGTGTCGACGGCCGCCTCGATGCCCTTGCCGCTCACGTCGGCGACGAGAAACATCGCGTGCCGGCGATCGAACGAGAACGCGTCGTGCGTGTCGCCGCCGACGTTCGAACCGCGCGTCGCGGAGATCAGCACGCTGCCGAGATCGACGTTCGGAAGCGTGCGGCCCTCGGAAATGAACGCGCGCTGCAGGCGTTCGACGAGCGAGCGCCCTTCCTCGATCACGCGGCGGAGGCGGCCGACCAGAACGGTGAACAGCAGCGCGACGAGCGCGAACATGGCGTTCGAGAGATTGCGCGTCGACAGATTGCGCTTGACCGTCGCTTCGAACTCCTGCGTTCCTCGCGACTGCCGCTTGAGCAGCTCGTCCGTCAAGATCTCGTAGTCTCGCCGCGTCGCGTGCGGATCGTACGCCGGCGCGCGCTGCTCGGGCGTCTCGGCGTTCTCGTCGATGCGTTTGAGGTCGGCGCGGAGGAGCGACTGGTACGGTGCGAGTTCGTCCGGCGCCGCGCCGCGATCGAACTCTTGCACCTCGAGCAACGACGTATCGCGCAGCGCGTCCACGACGTCGCTCTGGTAGCCGAAGGCCGTCTTCAACGATCGGCTGCCGTAGTACGAGAGGTACGTCGCGTACGCGAATGCCAACAGCAAACCAACGACGAGCGCGAGCGTGACCGTCGTTCGCTTCGAAACTCCGGATAGGAATGAAGGCCGGGTTCGTATAGACTGGTACCTCTGCCGTTCGGGTAGACCACCGGCCTTCGGAGTCCTCCGTCGAGCGGCGCCGTTACGAAAAGTGAACGTTCGGATCAGTGCGGGTCGCCACGAGGAACGAGGGGACCGAACCCAAAGCGGGAGCGTTATGATCGTATCGTCGCCTCTCTCCATCACCGTCGGCAACGCGAGCATGCCGGCATATCTGGCACGTCCCGGCGAAGCCGGTACGTTCCCGGCGGTGATCGTTCTCGAGGGCGTCTACGGTTTCGACGACGAGCTCAGACGCGTCACCGACCTCGTCGCGAGTTTCGGTTACGTGGCGCTCGCGATCAACTATTTTCACCGGACGAATCCCGACTTGAGTCTGCCGTTCAGCGACGAGGGCCGCGCCGCGGGCGAAGCCGCGGCCGCCGCAGTCAAGAAAGCGGACGCGTGCGCCGACGTCGGCGCCGCCCGTGACTGGCTCAACGAGCAGCCGTACGTCGAGAGCGGGCACGTCGGCACGTGGGGTTTCGGGTTCGGCGGCACGGTCGCGTTCGCGACGGCCACGCTCGCCGGCATCAACGCGGCCGTCGTGTTCTACGGCCAGAGCATCGCATCGCTGATGCCGAGCGGCGAGGCGGCGCCGATCGAGGATGCCAAGGAGATCCGCGCGCCGCTGCTACTCGTCTTCGGCGGCCAAGACGTTTTGATCGGGCCCCGCGACATCGAGACGATCACCTCGACGCTCAAAGCCAACAACAAACGCTTCGACGTACAGATGTATCCGAACGTCGGCCACTCGTTCTTTCGCGTGACGGGCAGCTCGACGTCGACGCGCGAAGCCGCCGACGCCTGGGATCGCGTCCAGGCGTTCTTCGGAAAATACTTGGCGTAGCGCCGCCCTAGGGCGTCAGATCGAGCGTTTCTTTCGTATCCGCGCGCACGGCGTCGTCGTCGAACGGTAACGGCACGAGCGTCCCGGCGAGCCACGCGGGCGCGAGATCGCGATAGTGCGCCGAGCCCGGCTCTCCCGACTCGCCGAGCGGAATCACCATGCCGCCCGCCTTCCAATTCCCGACGTCCCACACCGCGCGTAAACTCTGCGCGTTGGCTGGCGCCTGCACGTGCGGCGAATACGCGTCGCCGTTGCCGGGAAATCGGACGCCGTCGAAGGCCGTGATGCCCAGCAACGAGAGCGGATGGCGTGCCGTGCGCGCTCCCGCGTCCGCCCACGTCGAGCCGGCCGGCCCGCGGCGCGCGACGTCCGCGAGCGCCGCTCTCGTCACCGTGACGAGGAACGCATCGTAATCGTCGCGCGGCACCCAGCCGCGCGGCCGGTCGCGTAACGCGCGCATCAGCGCGACGAAAGCGCATCCCCCGTCGCGCGCGAGGTACTGCGTCGCAACCTCCGGCGGCATGTGCATCCGTGCGAGCATCTCCGTGCCGGCGCGACGGATCGCGTTGACGGTGACCGCCGCGTGCGACGACGCGACGAACCGGCCGTCGAACGCGAGCAGTTCGTCGCGCGCGCCGCGCAGCGCCGGATCCGTCTGCGACGCGAGCGCGGCCGCCGTGCGTCGCGCGAGCTCGCGCTCGATCGGCGAGGCGACGTCGGCCTGGATCGCGGCGAACGTTGCGACGCCGTAGGGTGGATGCGCGAGTCCGGCCGCGATGCTCGCGGCTCGATACGGCGGCGAGAAGGCGGCCGTCAAGCGATAGGGATACCCGGCCGCGTAGGTTCGATCGTTCGCGGTGAAGACGCGCGCCGAACGGCTCGCTACGACGTGCGGCAACGTTCTATACGGGACGTCGTGCGCGACGGGCGCGCCCTCGTGCGCTCCGTCGTGTGCCGCGAGCCCCCAGGCGTCGTCGAGCGGAATCTCTCCCGCGAGCACGTACGCCGCCGCGCCGCGGTCGTCGGCGAGGACGAAGTTCTGCGGCGGCCCGGGATACCGCGCGAGCACGTCGTACGCCGCCGGCGCCGACGCCGCACGGTCGAGCCCGTCGAACTGCTCGAACGACGAGTGCCGGTCGAGATCCGCCGTCCACGCCGCCGCATACTTCACCGCGCCGTCGTCGCGGAAGACGAAGCCGTGCCGCGTTCGCAGATAGTCGCGTACGACGGGGCGTCCGAAACGCACGAGGATCGTCTCGCTGCGATGCGCGGCGTGGAGAAGTCGCGGGCCCGGCATCGCGTAGTACGCGTCCGAGCCGGCGGCGGCGAAGGTTTCGCGATAGATGCGCACCGTCGCGACCGTGCCGTTCGTCGCGCCCCACGCGAGGTGCTCGTTGTGGCCGAGCACGATGCCCGGCACGCCCGGAAACGTCGCGCCCGCAGCGTGATACCCCGGCGCCGCGAGATCGGCGAGCCACCAGACGCCCGGGATGCGCAGCTCGAGATGCGGATCGTTCGCGAGCAGCGCGCGATGCGTCGTCGTGAGCGAGGCCCCGGCGGCGAAGTCGTTGCTGCCCGCGCCGGCGCGCGTGTCGAACGCGAGCCGTGCGACCGGCGTCGCGTTCGGATACGGCAGCGACGGCAACGCGGGCAGCGGCGCGACGGGTGCACGTTTCGCGCCGGTCGTCGGCGCGTCGTACCGCGGATCCGTGATGCTGAAGAACGCATCCTTCGCCGCCGGCCCGACGGCGCGCGCGACGTCGACGCGCGCCGCGACGTCGTCCCACGTATCGGTGAGCGCGATGACCGTCGAGAACGACGAGAGCAGCGAATCCTCGGGCGTCCACGGTTCCGGGCGATACGCGAGCACGCGGAACTCGGGCGGCAACGGGCGCGTGCGCATCGCGGCGTTGACGCCGTCCGCGAATGCGGCGAGGTTCGCGCGCTCGCTCGCGGGCATCAGCGCGAGTTGATCGCGTGCGATCGCGCGCACGTCGTAGACGCGCGCCGCCTCGTCGATCGCCACGGTCGAGCCGCCGAAGACTTCCGACAGCCTGCCCTCGACGGCGCGGCGATACAGATCGAGCTGAAAGAGCCGGTCGACACCCTGCAGATAGCCCTCGGTGAAGAATAGATCGCGCTCGTTCGCGGCGCGCACGTGCGGGATGCCGCGCGCATCGCGCACGACGTGCACCGGCGCCGACACGCCGAGCCCGGCGATCGTTCCCGTCGGCGACGCCGCGCCGGCGCGCACGCCCGCGACCACGTAGAGCGCGAACGCGACGACGGCGAGCGCGAGCGGCGCGAGCGCCAGAGCGACGAAGAGGAGCACGCGCCGCGCGACCGCGTTCACGCGGCACCCGTCCGGCGATCGCTTTCGAGGAGTCCGTACGCGCAGAGGTCCGCGTACGTGCCGTCTTCGCGGCGATAGCCGTCCCGCCACGTGCCCTCGAGCGCGAAACCGGCGCCGAGCGCGAGACGGCGCGCGCGCGCGTTGCTCGCGACCACCTCGACGTAGACGCGATGCGCGCGCGACGTTTCGAATGCATGACGCACCGCCTCCCGGAGCGCGAACCAGCCGATGCCGGCACCCGGTTCGCGCGCGACGATCTGCGCGATCTCGACGAGCCAGCCGTCGTGGGAGATCGCGAACGCGAAGCCGTCGATGCGTCCGTCCGATTCGACGACGAACGTCCCCGAGCGTTCGTCGCGAATCCACTCGTCGAGCTGCTGCGTCGACGGCGCGTGCAGCAGCTCCACGTGCGCCCGCGCGTAGATCTCGACGATCGCCGGGACGTCGTCGCGCCGCGCGGAGCGAAACGTCAGCGGCATCAGAACGGCCGGTCGAACGTGAACTGCGGCGCTTCCGACGGAAAGTGAAAGTCGACGAAGTCGAACTCGAATTTCGAGACGGTCGCCTCGAAGCCGAACTTCAGCGGCTCGTCCGCGATGAGCTGCTGGACGTACTCGCGACCGTCGACGAGCGTGTACCGGATCGTCCACGGCACTTCGTCGTAGGGTTTGCCCGAGAGGATGCCTTGCACGACCATGCGCACCGGACGCCCGGTCTGCGGATCGAGCCAGAGATCGCGAATCCTATTGACGCCGGGATCGCGGAGCGGGACGAACGTCAAGTGCGTCGTGTCGACGTCGTCGACGTGCTCCGTGCCCGCGATCTCGATGTCGTACGCGCGGACGGACGCCGCGACGCTCCCGATCTCGCGCAGTTGCGGATCGGTGGTCGCCGGAACGGGCGGCGCCGGCGTCGTGAGCGAGACGCTACGGCCGGTGACGCCGAAGGACGACGTCGGATCGATGCGCGGCTCGCCGACGCGAATCGGCTCCGCATCGCGATTCGTGTCGAAGACCTTGATGCCGAAGATCGAGAACGGCACGCCCGCGATTCGGCGGTTGTTCTCGACCGGATCGACGAGCGGTTGCAGACCGATCGCTTTGTCCGCCGTCCGTTCGTACGCGTCCCACCAGTTGTCGAACACGTGGCCGTTGTGCAGGTAACGCACGAGCGCGCCGTAGCGAAGATACGGGACGTCCGTTCGCATCCGCCAATACGTCCGTGCCTTCGCGAACAGCGCTTCGGCGGCGGCGTTCGGCGTCGGTTCCGCGGTCGGCCCCGTCGCGGGCGCGGCGCCGGCCGCCGGCGACGCCGTCGCGAACGTCGCCGTCGCGAGCGCCAGGATGCGCAGCTTCGAGAGGAGGGCCATCCCGGGCGATTTCGCGGCTACGGAACGGGGACGCCTGCGACGATCGCCGCGATGACCGATTCCGGATCGACGTTCTCGGTCAGCGTTCGGTAGTTGAACGCCACGCGGTGACGCAGCACGGGCGGGGCGCTCGCACGCACGTCGTCGGGCACGACGAACGTGCGGCCCGCACAGAGCGCGCGCGCCCGCGCGGTCGCCGCCAGCGCGAGCGTCGCGCGCGGGCTCGCGCCGCGCTCGACGTACTCGTGCGGCGCGCGCGTCGCCTGCGCGAGCGCGACGACGTAGCGCGCGATGCGAGGCTCGACGAAGATCGCGCGCGCTTCGTCGCGCCACCGCACGAGATCGTCCATGCTCGCGACGTTCTCGACCATCGGCGGCGGCGCGCCGCCGAAGCGCGCGAGGATCGAGAGCTCTTCTTCCACCGTCGGATATGCGACCACGATCTTCATCAGGAAGCGATCCATCTGCGCGAGCGGCAACGCGTACGTGCCGTCGCTGTCGAGCGGATTCATCGTCGCCGTCACGAGAAACGGATCCGGTAGCGGAAACGTCTGCGGGCCGATCGTCACCTGGCGCTCCTGCATCCCCTCGAGGAGCGCCGACTGCACCTTGGCGGGCGCGCGATTGATCTCGTCCGCGAGCACGACGTTCGCGAAGATCGGGCCGAGCGCCGTCGTAAAATCGCCGCTGCGTTGATCGAACACGCGCGTGCCGACGATATCGCTCGGCAGCAAGTCGGGCGTGAACTGGATGCGCTTGAAGCTCCCGCCGACCGCGCTCGCGAGCGCGCGGCACGCGAGCGTTTTCGCGAGGCCGGGCGGCCCCTCCAGCACGACGTGGCCGCCCGCGATCGTGGCGTAGAGCAAGGCTTCGAGCACGCCGCGCTGACCGACGACGGTCGCGCCGAGCGCGTCGAGCAAGGCGCCCGGTTTCAACGAAGCAGAAATGGTTCGGCCTCCGATACCGCACTCTCGACGCGTGCGTCCTCGCAAAATGCCGCGCGTTCGACTGCGCGCAGCGCGTTACGCTCGCCCGTGGTTCCGGCATTGCGTCCGACGAGATCGTCGAGCGTCTCGTCCTCACGCGCGCCGATCGCCTCGCGCATCGCCGCCCGAAGCCGCAGCGCGTTCGCGCGCGTCGGCTCGCGCAGCAGCACGGCGCCGAGCTCGCGCAGCCGGACGTACGGGTCGGGCGGCGGCGCGTAGGACGTCGCGACGGGCACGGCCGGCGCCGGTCGCCGGCGCGCGTAGAACGCCCACACGAGCGCGATCGCCGCGACGACGACCAGCGTGAAGATCGTCGCGGCGCGCACGATGCCGAAGATCATTCCGGCGAACGCGCCGCCGAGCGGATCGAAACCGATCGCGATCGGACCCGTGACGTAGACCGACGTTCCGTCGCTCGTGAACCGCGTCGGCTTGCCGTTGCGCGCGTCGACGGCATCGAGCGTCGCGCCGCGGATCGCACGCGGGCCCGCGATCGTCGCGGAGAGCGTCACCGTCTCCACGCAATCGCTGCCGCCGGACGCCGCGGCGAAACAGCGGCGCTCGTCCCCGAGCGAATCGAACCCCGTGAGATCGGGCAGCGTGAGATTGTCGAGCTGCGCGATCTTCTCATCGACGTGTGCGGAAATCGTGAGATGGAATTGATCGCCGATCGCGACCGTCGCGCGATCGACGCTCATCGTGAACCGGCGCACGTGCAGCGTCGCGTAGGTTTGCGCGCGAGCCGGCGCGATCGAGGCGGCGACGACTGCGAGCAGCCACGCCGCTACGAAAGCTCGCCGAGCCACTCGCCGAACAGGTAACGCGCGTCGAACGGACCGGGCGACGCTTCGGGATGGAATTGCACGGCCGCGATCGGCAGCGTGCGATGCCGGAAGCCTTCGTTCGTACCGTCGTTGAGATTGATCATCGTCGGCTCGAGTTCGGGCGGGAGCGTCGCACCGTCCACCGCGTACCCGTGGTTGTGCGCCGTCACGAGTACCATGTCGTGCACGACGTCCTTCACCGGCTGATTGCCGCCGCGATGTCCGTACGGAAGTTTGTACGTGCGCGCGCCGCATGCGAGCGCGAGCAACTGATGGCCGAGGCAGACGCCGAACATGGGCACGCGGCCGACGAGACCGCGCAACGTTTCGATCGTCTCCGGCAGATCCGTCGGATCGCCCGGTCCGGGGGAGATCACGACGGCGTCGGGTGCGCGCGCGAGGATCTCCTCACCCGAGGCGTCGTAGGGCACGACGGTCAGGCGCGCGCCGAGCGCCGAGAGATCGCGAACGATCGCGCGCTTCACGCCGCAGTCGATCACGACGACGTGCGGGCCGCCGGCCGTACCCGCCGTTTGAACGCTCCGCGTCGCGACGTCGGCGACGAGGCCGACGGTGCTCGTCTCGCGGGCATACGGTGCGAGCGCGGATTCCATGCGTTCGATCGCGGGCGTCCCGACGGCGAGCGCGGCGCGAATCGTGCCGTGCTCGCGCAAGACCGACGTCAACGCTCGCGTATCGATGCCGACGAGCGTCGGCACGCGCTGCAGGGCGAGCCACGACGCGAGGTCCGTGACCATCGCGTGATGCGACGGATGTGCGGAAATCCGTTTCACGATCGCTCCGGATACGCACGCCCGTGCGTGCTGCGCCGCCGTTCCCGAAATTCCGTAATTCCCGATCATGGGATAGGTGAACGTCAGCAGCTGACCCGCGTACGACGGGTCCGTCAACGCCTCTTCGTAGCCCGTCATCCCGGTATAGAACACGGCCTCACCGAGCGCGAGTGCGTCGTAGCCGATTCCCTCACCGTCGAAGCGCGTTCCGTCGGCGAGAAGCAACGCTGCGGGTTTCATCATGTCGAAGCTCGCACATTGTGCGCGGCGTCGGTGCGACCCTTGGGACAGCCCCGGTCAGATGAGCCGCTCGAAGGCGATCGACGGGATGGCCTCGGGAAACGCATACCCGACGAAATCGAATTGCAGGCCGTTCACGAAGCGGTCGAGCCCGAAGCGCAGCGTCTCCTCGGTGCGGACCTGCTGTACGTACGAGCGTCCCGCGATCGCGACGTACGTGACGGTCCAACGCGCGTCTTCGTACGGCTTGCCGCCGAAGAGGCCTTGCACCGCGAGCTGCAGCGTCGCGAACGTGTTCGCATCCACCCACAGGTCGCGCAGCCGGTTCACGCGCGGGTTCCACGTCGGAACGAGCGTGAGGTGATACGTATCGATCCCGCGGACGCTCTCGATGCCGGCGAGCGCGATCGTGTAATCGCGCGCGAACGCCTCGACGTGCGCGAGTTCGCGCAACACCGGAGCGGCGGACGACGGCGTGGGAGCCGGCGTCGGCGCCGCGACCGGAACGGCCGCACCCGCGGAGGCGAGTCCGCCCGCATCGAGATACGCGTGCCGCTCGCGCCGCAGCAGCCCGAACGACGCGTTCGGCTCGATGAGCGGGTCGAGAATCGGGAACGCGTCGGCGGACGCGTTCGTGTCGAGCGTGTCGGCCCGCACGCCGGCGTGATGGAGATGCAGGTCGAACGCCACCGCCGTGCCGCGCAGACGCTGCGCTTCGTCTTCCGGTACGATCGATCGCCGGAGCGCGAGCGCGCGATCGTCGTCGCGATACGACGCCGT
>CAJCIN010000281.1 GCA_903970385.1 Rhodospirillales bacterium
TTCAAAGTCCCCTGCCTTACCACTTGGCGACACCCCAACGCGAGGGAATTCCCGATCTAGCGCGCCCGTGCACCACCTTCGTGCACCACCTTAGATCGATCTCCCGATGATCGAATTCGACGCGTTTCCCGCGCCCCTCCCGTCGTCCCGCGTCCCCGACGTCTCTTTCTACGCCCCGACGCCCCGGAAGGCTCAGGGGCAAGGGAAAGACGCATTCCCGACGTCATGCGATCTCCCCGCCCCCCGCGCCCCCGCCCCTCTTGCGCGCGCGTTCGTTCTGCTTGTTGACCGCGTTTCGACACGTGACCGAGCAGAATTTCGCCTCCGTGTTTCGCGTGATCGCCGACATGATGCGCCGTTCGGGAATCGGGTCGCGGCAACGAAGGCATAGCTTTCTACGCTGCATCGGTCTTCGCGATCTGCGACGCGCGCACGAAACGCTCGACCTTCAAGTGCTGCAGGTGTGCACGAGCGGTTGCCAGCCGCTAGGATCGGGTTCGAGTCCCGAGGTCTCCAAGGCCGGGTCGTCTGATGAAGATTGGCTCTCATCGGACGGCTTGGCGCCAGACGTGTCGGCGTGGTATAGTGAGCACGGCTGGCAACCGCTACGGTGCGGGGATCGCGGAAACGCGGTCCCCGTGCCACACTCGGAGGTGAGCAGCCGATGACAATCTTCGAAGCCGAGCGCGTGGCTTTCATCGCGCATACGGCGTGCGGGCAGTATCGCGCCGACGGCGTGACGCGATACATCGAGCATCCGCGCAAGGTCGCCGATTACGTGAGTAGTTACAATGCGAAGCGCGGCGAACTCAGCGCGAGCGTCGAAGGTAGTGTCGATCGCAGGGTCGCCGCGTATCTTCACGACGTGCTCGAAGACACGAAGCTCACGCGCGAGGATCTCCTGAGCCTCGGCAACTATCAGGCGATCGCCGAGAACGACGACGCTCTGGTCGTGAAGTGCTTCGATCGGTGCGCGAACCTCGAAGATGCGCTCGCCGAGCTGCTCGTCCCCGAACCGTCGACGCCGCGCCGCTGGGCGAACTACGTGGAGAAGACCTACCGCGACGTGCTGCCGATGTACGCCTCGCTGCCCATCCTGCGTTCGCATCTCGCAACGCGGCTCGCCGCGATCGAGGCGGCGCTGCCGGGCGCGCTCGAGCGGCGCGCGGTCGTGGTTGAGCGCGAGCGCGCGGCGGCTGGCGTATGACCGACGAGCTGCCAGACTTTCTGCCGTTCCTGAATTCGATCGATTGCTCGCGCGTCTTCGTTACGATCTCGGGGGCGCATCTATACGGGTTTCCAAGTGCGGACTCCGATTACGACCTGCGCGGCTGTTTCGTCGCCCCGACGCGGCGCGTGCTCGGCCTCGGCGGGTACGCCGAGACGATCGAGCGCATGGACGATAGCCCAAATCCGAACGACATCGTTTTGCATGAGGCGAAGAAGTACGTCAGTCTACTCCTGAAAAACAACGGCTACGTGCTTGAGCAGATTATGTCGCGGCTCATCGTGGAGACGTCGCCGTGGCATGAAGAACTCAAGGCGATCGCTCCGCGCTGCGTCAACGTCCTGAGCCTCAACCATTACATCGGGTTCTCGCACCAGCAGATGGCGCTCATGCGGCGCCGGCCCGACAAGCAGGTCAAGATCCTGCTCTACATCTTCCGCGTGTTGATGACGGGCATCCATTTGGCAAAGACGGGCGACGTCGAGCCGAACGTCGTCACGCTCAACGAGACCTTCCGCCTGCCGTTCATCGACGAGCTCGTCGCGCAGAAGGTCAGGCAAGAGCACGGCGTACTCACCGGCGATCGGCCGCTGTCCTATTTCCAGGGGCAGTACGACGACCTGCTCCGGCAACTCGAAGAGTGCCGCGGCCAGACGAGCTTGCCGATCGCGCCACCGGAAACGATCGTCGGCGAGCTCGACGACTGGCTCGTTCGCCTGCGTCTCGCGGCGGCGTGACATGGCGATCGAGGTCGAGCGCGACGTGCACCACCTACGTGCACCACCTCACGAACGACGCGCCTCGTCGTTTTCGACGTCCGATGACGAGTGAATCGCCTTGATTCGCCTCGTTTTCACGGAGAAGAAGGTGACTTCAAAGTCCCCTGCCTTACCACTTGGCGACACCCCAACGCGCCGGCGGCTTCGTTTTCAGGCGGGCTTGCGTCGCCCCCTGCGGGACGGCGCGGCATGACGCGGCGTGAGACGCTCGACGGCCTCTTCGACGCGTGGCGCACCGGTGACGCTCTCCGTTCCGCGGCGCATTTCGACGTCGACGGCGTGTACCGCGAAGCGGGGCGCGAACCGATGACGGGACGCGACGCGATCGTCGCCCATTTCACGCATTTCTTTCGCGACGGGCCGCGCTTCACGTTCGTCGTCGACGAAACGATCGTCGAGGGCGATCGTGCCGCCGTGCGCTTCCGGTTCTCGATCGCAGGCCCGGGCGACACGTGGCGCGAGCGGGACGGATGCGCGTTCGTCGCGTTCTCGGACGGAACGATCGCGGAATGGCGCGAATACGGAGGTTAGCATGTCACACGATAGCCTCAGCATCGACGTCACGACCACCGACGACGGCAAGATCCAGCTCTTCGGTCTCGGCGGTAGCCTGGATATCGCCACGTCACCGAGCCTGCGAGCGACGCTCATGGAAGCGGCCGATCGCGATAATCACGAGATCGTCGTCGATCTCTCGCAACTCGAGTTTCTCGATTCGACCGGGCTCGGCGCCTTGATCGGCGCGCACAAACGCGCGGCCGAACACGGCGGTTCGGTGCGGCTCGTCGCCCACGAGGGGCAGATCCTGCGGCTCCTGCGCATCACGGGCCTGCTCGAGGTGTTCGCGGTCTACCCGAGCGTCGACGCGGCCCTCGCCGACGACGCGCGACTCGTCGGACTGTAAGCCTCGTACGCGTCGTCGAGTAATTCGACGATGTGTTTGACGGCGACGGGCGCGCCGTCGCGTAGACCGTTCCGCAGCGCGAGCGCGCACCCCGGATTCGCCGTCGCGACGACGTCGGGCGCGACCGCGCGGACGTTGTCGACCTTGCGCACGAGCAACCGGTCCGACATGTCGGGCTGCGTGATGTTGTAGGTCCCCGCGCTTCCGCAGCAGAGCGAACTCTCGTTCATCTCGCGCAACGTCAGACCGGGGATGCTCGCGAGCAGCCGGCGCGGCGCCGCGGCGATGCGTTGCGCGTGCGCGAGGTGGCACGGCTCCTGATACGTGACGGTGCCGGCGAGCGGTCCGAGTCCGGGCGCGAGACCGATGTCGTCGAGATATTCCGTCACGTCGCGTACGCACGCGGAAAACGCCGCGGCTCGCGTGGCCCACGCGGGTTCGTCCGCGAGAAGATGCCCGTACTCTTTGAGCGCGGACCCACAGCCCGCGGCGTTGACGACGTAGACGTTCGCGCCCGAGCGTTCGAACGCGGCGATGTTGCGCTTCGCGAGCGCGCGGCCGCGGTCCATCTCGCCCGCATGGATCGCGATCGCCCCGCAGCAGCCTTGCGACGGCGGCGACACGACGTCGCAGCCGCACCGTTGCAACACGCGCGCCGTCGCGTCGTTCCACGCGGCGAACGCGACGCGCACGATGCAGCCCGCGTGCAGGAACGCCGTCGCCTTCGCGGGCTGCGTTGCCGACGCGCGCACGCGATCGCTCGGGGTGAAGAAGCGGTCGGAGATCTCTGGTGCGAGCGCTTCGAGCCGTTCGAGACCGAGCGCGCGCAGGGCGCCGCTACGACGTGCGAACGCGCGCACTCCGCCGCGCTGATAGAAACGCAGGAGTCGCGCGACCGTGGCCATCGCGGCCGGACGCGCGAAGAGTCCGAGCGCGAACGCGCGAGCGAATGTCCGGAGAGGCGATTCGCGATCTGCGGTGGCACGGCGAATCTGCGTGCGCGCCGGCTCGAGCAACTGTCCGTACGCGACGCCCGAGGGACATGCCGCTTCGCACGCGCGACAGTCGAGGCACTCGCTCATCTGATGCACGAAGCCGGGGCTCGTGAGATCGAGCCGTCCGGCGTCGACGGCGGCGATCAGCGCGATGCGTCCGCGCGGTCCCGACGTCTCGACGAGCGTTTCGACGTACGTGGGGCACGTCGGGAGACAGAGCCCGCAGCGGACGCATTGGTCGTAGACCGATGCGGGCGGTACGTCGCGTCCCGTAAAGCCGTGCGGCGACGCGTCGATCATCGACACGCGCGAAGTGTGACGCAGCGTACGGCGAGCATCGCGGGACCCTCACCCGCAGGGCCGAAGGGCCTATCCATCATGGCGGCAGCTTCGCTTTTCGTCGAGGGGTTCCGGCTCAT
>CAJCIN010000282.1 GCA_903970385.1 Rhodospirillales bacterium
CCAGCGCAAACTGCAGCCGATTCCCCCGAGCGCCGACTGGCAATTCCACCTCGCGCGCGGCTGCCCCGCGCACTGCCAATACTGCTACCTCGCGGGATCGCTCGCCGGGCCGCCGGTGACGCGCGTCTACGCGAACCTGCCGGAGATTCTCGACGGCCTCGCCGCATATGCCGGCGAGGGCACCGTCACGTCCCGATCGCGGGATCGTGCGAACGAAGGCACGACGTTCGAGGCGTCGTGCTACACCGATCCGCTCGCGCTCGAACATCTCACGGGCGGCCTCGCCGAGACGACGGCGTTCTTCGGTGCGTGGAACGCGCCCGTGCAACTCCGCTGGACGACGAAATTCGACGCCGTCGACGATCTCGCGAACGTGGCGCACAACGGCCGGACGCGCGTTCGCTTCTCCGTCAACGCGCGACCCGTGACGCAACGGTTCGAAGGCGGCACCGCGTCGCTCGACGATCGTCTGGGCGCACTCCGGAAACTCGCGCTCGCACGGTATCCCGTCGGCTTGACGATCGCGCCGATCATGCCGCTGCCGGATTGGCGCGACGAATACGAACGGCTCTTCGAGATGGTGCGCGCGCACACGGACGACGTCGCGGCGCTCGATCTGACGGTCGAATTGATCACGCACCGCTTCACGCCCGGTTCGAAGGACGTCCTGAACGCGTGGTATCCGGCATCGAAACTCGAGATGGACGAAGCATCGCGATCGCTCAAACGCACGAAATTCGGTTCGACGAAGTACGTCTACGGCAAGGACGTGATGCGCGACTTGCGATCGTTCTTTTACGACCGCATCGCGGCCGTGTTGCCGCGCGCGAAGATCCTGTATTGGACGTAGAGGCGGCCTCCGGGGCTCGGCGAAGCGACCGTGGCCCGGCTTCTTCCCGAGGAGAGTTCATCATGCGAATCCGCACCGTCTCGTCGCGCGCGGCGATGGCCGCCACCTTCGTCCTCTGCACGATCGCGGCGACCCGCGCAGCGTCCGCCGCCGCACCGGGCGGCTACAGCGCCGCGCAAGCGAATGCCGGCGCGACCGTCTACGCGGCCAATTGCGCGACGTGCCACGCGCAGAAACTCACGGGCGGTTCGGGACCGGCGCTGGTCGGCGCGTCGTTTCACCGTTCGATCGACGCGAACTACAAAACCGCGGGCCAGTTCTACGATTTCGTCAGCAAGCAGATGCCGCTGAGCGCTCCCGGGAGCCTGAGCTCGCAGAGCTACCTCGCCGTCTCCGCGTACATTCTCAAGGCGAACGGCTACGACGCCGGCAGCACGGCGCTCTCGAAGTCGTCGGCACCCTCGGTCAAACTCGCGGACGTGAAAACGGAGAACGGATCGGCGTTCGGGCAAGCCGACGAAATCGTTCGCGCCGCGCCGCCGACGACGGTACGGTTCGGGCCGATGCCGGCCGGAGCGAACGTCGACGTAACGGACGAGATGCTCGGCAACGCGAGCGCCGACGACAAAAACTGGCTGATCGGCGGCAAGACGTACGCGAACGACCGTTACTCGGCGCTCGATCAGATCACGTCGACGAACGTCGGATCGCTCGTGCCGGTCGCCGTCGTTCAGACGGGCATGACGGCGAGCTTCGAAGCCACGCCGATCGTCGTCGACGGCGTCATGTACGTCTCGACGCCCGTGGTCGGACAGCAGATGAAAGTGATGGCGCTCGACGCGACGACGGGTGCCCGCATCTGGGAGACGACGTACAATCTCGGGTCGTTCAAGATCTGTTGCGGGCCGGTGAATCGCGGTGTGGCCGTCGCGTACGGCCGCGTCTACTTCACGACGCTCGACGACAAGCTCGTCGCGCTCGACGCCGTCACGGGCAAGACCGTGTTCGCGACGACCGTCGCCGATCCGACCGTCGGGTATTCCGAGACGATGACGCCGCAGGTCTACAAGCATCAGGTCATCGTGGGGAGCGCCGGCGGCGAATGGGCGATCCGCGGTTTCGTCGCCTCGTACGACGCGATGTCGGGCAAACAGCGGTGGCGCTGGCAGTCGACCGATCCCAAGACCTTCAGCGGCAATTCGTACAAGAGCGGCGGCGGCATGGTGTGGACGACGCCCGCGATCGATCCCGCGACGAACCTCGTCGCGTTCAGCACCGGAAACCCGAATCCGGATCTCTTCGGGAACAACCGGAAGGGCGACAACCGCTACACGGACTCGATCGTGGGCCTCGATCTCGAGACGGGCAAACTCCGCTGGGCGTATCAAGAAGTGAAGCACGACGTGTGGGACTACGATGCCGTGAGCCCGGTCGTGTTCTTCGACGTGCATCAGGACGGCAAGGTCATCCCGGCCGCCGGCGAGGCGGGTAAGGTCGGCTGGTTCTTCATCGTCGATCGTGCGACGGGCGCGTTGATCCGCAAATCCGATCCGTACGTCGCGGTGTCGGCGAACGTATTCAGCCAGCCCACGAAGAAAGGCGTCGACATGCTGCCGGGCGCGAACGGCGGCGCCGAGTGGTCGCCGCCCGCGTACTCACCGGCGACCCACCTCGTCTACGTCCTCGCGATGGATCAATTGATGACGTTCACGACGCAGCCTGCGAGCGAGACGAAGGGAGCGCTGCGGCTCGGCAGCGCGTTCACGAACGTCAAGCCGCATGGCGTGCAGGACGGCCGGCTCGTCGCGATCGACACGGAGACGGGCAAGGTCGCGTGGACGAAGATGACGGCGCAGCCGCTCATCGGCGGCGCGCTCGCGACCGCTGGCAATCTCGTCTTCATGGGTGAAGGCGACGGTGATTTCGATGCCTTCGACGCGAAGACGGGCGACGAAGTCTGGCACTACAATCTCGGCGCCGGCGTCAACGCACCGCCGATCACGTACCAAGTCAACGGCCAGCAGTACGTGGCCGTCGCCGCGGGCGGCAACTTTCAGATGACCTACCCGCTCGGCGACGCGATCGCGATCTTCAAGCTCCCGAAGTAGCTTCGAAGACCTGCGCACGAAAACGGCTCGTCCCACGATGGGACGGGCCGTTTCTTTTTATGCGGGCCGCTCGTTAACGGTCGGGGCGCGTCTGGGTGTCGATGCGTTCCATGCGCGTGACGGTCTGCGCGACGAACGTGCCGCGCGGGCCGAGGGCGCCGGAGACGACGACGAGTTTGCCGAGGAACAGCGGCATCGACATGCGTCCCGAGGCGACCGCTGCGGAATCGTCGACGACGAGCATGCGTCCGGACCGTAGCCGCAAGACGAAGCCCGGCGGTCCGAAGCTCGCGATCTTGCCGAACGCGCTATGGGCGATCGCGCTGAGGGCGAGCGGCGTCTCCCGCACGACCGGTTTGAGCGGCACGCGCGGCACGATGCGTTGCCCGTCGATCGGCGTTGCGGACATCGCGATCGCGGGCAACGCTGCGAGCGTGACGCTCGCGAGAACGATCGACGCGAGGCGTTGGAACCGTCCGCTCATTGGCCGAGCCCGAAGACCGCGACGCCGCCGTCGGTCGGCACGTAGACGCGCCCGTTCGCGACCGTCGGCGAGACGAGCGCGCCGCCGATGTACGACGCACCCGATCCCACGGTCCACGTTCCGGCGACGCCGGTGAAGAGCGTGTGACTCATGTTGAGGGCGTCGAAAGCGTACAAGGTGATGTTCCCTCCACCGTTGCCGGGTGTTTTGAGCGCCCAGACGACCGCGGTTCCCGCAAGCGTTCCGTTCGACGAAACGATCGGTTGCGAGCCTTTGTTGCGGCACTCGAGGCAACCCGGATTCGCGGACGACTGCACCGCGAGCGATACCGGCGAGAGCCCGAGCGTGTAGGTGCTGATCGGGCTGCCCGTTCCGAACACGAGGTACGTCACGCCCTTCGCATCTTGGAAGGTCGTGGCTCCGCCCCACATGCCGCCGCCCGTGTCGGCGTGCCAGAGTGCTCCCGCATCCCCGGAAGCGATGCCGCCGAGGCTATCGCGGTTGAGCAGATACTTCTGGCAACCGACGGTTCCCGAGGATCCGCCGCTGCCGCACTTTCCGCCGCTGAACATCAGGTGCGGATAGGTGCCGGTCACGTTCGGGAGCAGGATCACGCCGCCCGACCCGAAGTCCGCATCGGCGTTCGAGTCCGCCGCGAAGCCGTACGGCGTGAACGTGCTGGCCTTGCTCGTATCGAGCGTGCCCGGCACGCGGATGGCCGACATCGACAGGTCGTTCTTGGCGTCGTTCGGGCCGTTGCCGGTCGCGAAGTAGACGTTCCCCGACGAATCGGCCGCGGGCCCGAACCCGCTCATCCAGACGGAGCCGAGGTAGAAGTTGCCGCCCGTATTCGAATTCGTGAGATCGAGCGACGTGCCGGTCGTCGCGAGCGATGACGCGGAGTACGCCAGCACCCAGCCGTGGGTGGAGGTCGTTTTGTAATCGCAGTGCGATCCGAGCGGGACGTAGATGTTTCCGTTCGCCTCGAGCAGCGCGCCGCGATTGAAGTTGTTCTCCGCGCTCGTCGTCGCCGTACCGCCGGATGCGAGCGTCGACGTCGCCGTCACCTCGACCGCGGATACCGCGTCGGCCCCGGAGGCCATCGAGAGCGCGTGGAGACGCATGTGGAACACGCCGCTCTCCTTCGTCGGGACGACGACGAAAATGCGGTCGAGCGAGCGATCGATGACGGGCGTGCCGGCGATGCCGACGTCCGGATTCACGTCGCCGCAGCCCGTATCGGTCCACGCCTGTTGCGTGACGCCCGCGCCCGCATTCGTGAAATTGTGTTCCCACACGACGGCGCCCGTCGTCTCGTCGAACGCGTAGATCTGGTCGGTCATCGTCGCGATGACGACGAGATTGTGCGTCTTGCCGTCCGAGGTTTTCTCGTTCTGCACGTACAGCGGTTGCGCGTACACCTTGCCGAAGGCCGGCATACCGCTCGGCGCCGCGAACGTGCCGAGAAGCTTGAACGCGCTCGACGCGACGTTCGTGGTCGTCAGCGCGGTCTCGGCCGAATACCAGCCCGTCCGGCCGGTATCGTGATGGAAGGTGACGTTGTCGCCGGTACCGCTCGTCGTCGTCGCGTTCACCGAAACCGCGAGCGTCGCGGTGTGTGATGCGGAGTCGGACACGGTGAGCGTGCACGAGCCCGCGGCGACGGGCGAGACCGTCAGCCCGTTCTCCGATGCGTTGATCGCGGCGTTCGCAACGCCCGTGCAGCCTGCGACGGCATACGGCGCCGTGCCGCCGGCGATCGACGCATTTTGCGCCGCGGCGGCGGCCGACGTGAAGCTGACCGACGTCGGTGCGACGGTCATGGCGGCCGCGTTCGCACCGACGGTGACGCCGATCGACACGTTCTCGTCCGTGGCATCCTCGACGGTGAAGACGCAACTGCCGGCGCCCGTCGGTGCGATCGTCAGCGTCGCACCGCTCGTCGTGCCGGTCGCGACGCCGGCGCAACCGGACACCGTGTACGGCGTCTTACCGCCGCCGATCGTCACGTTCTGCGACGCCGCCGCCGCGTTCGTAAACGTGACGGACGACGAACTCGTCGTGAGCGGCGGTGCGGTGCCCACGCGGATCTTCGCCATCATGCCCGCGTCCTCGTGCGAGAGGATGTGGCAGTGCAAGAGGAACGTGCCGATGATCGCGGGATCGGTAAAGTCGAGAAGTATTTTGACGGAGCCGGGTCCGCTCGATGACGCCGCCGGAACGTTGACGTTGTCCATGACGTACTCGGCCGACTGCGCGACGCCGTTGATCGCCTCGACGACGAAGTGGATCTGATGGATGTGGAACGTGTGGACCTGCGAGGAGTCGTTGACGATCGTCCACTCTTCCACCGTCCCGCTTTGCGCGTAGAACTGCGGATCGGCCCCTGGATCGTAACTCTCGCCGTTGATCGTATTTTGATCGCTGTAGGTGAGCGTCTGCGTGCGTGCGACGGGCATCGTCGCGAACGTCGCACGCGCGCGGACCGCGCCCGCGGCCGTGCGC